>JAAEPL010000226.1 GCA_024232675.1 Planctomycetaceae bacterium | reverse complement strand
TGACCTTTTGCTCCAACGCTAAGCGAGCCTCACGTGGTCCTCCTTGAATTCTGGCGGCCACTTTATGCGGGTCTTGGAGCAGGGTTTCGAAAGCATCGGCAAACTCGAAATCTAATTTCCCTTCCGCCGTAACCAATAGAATGTTGAGTGGCGGTGTGCGACCGTTAATGGACTCGGCAACCTGCCGGCCAGCGTTCGCTCCCACAGGTTGTTGCAAATCCAGAGTTGCCACACTCAATATTGCCATCAAACCGAGTAGGACCACGAGCATGCCGTAATCACTCGCAAGTTTTTGGAATCGTTGGGAAGGTTGGGGAGTTGCCATGCTGTTCAGATATTAGTGAGCTGCTAGTTCCATCAATTCCTTTTGACTGGATTGACGAGGATCGTCGATGATACCTGCTAGGTTGCCGCTTTTCATAACCAAGATGCGATCGGACAAACCAAGGATTTCAGGCAGTTCGGAGCTTATTAGGATAACGACTTTTCCTGCGGTCACGAGTTGGTTGATTAAAAGGTAGATCTCATATTTGGCACCGACGTCGATACCTCGTGTGGGTTCGTCGATAATCACAATATCGCAGTCACGTTCGAGCCACTTTGCTAACACCAGTTTTTGTTGATTTCCCCCGCTTAATTGACCCGCTGTCTGCGACGAAGCGGCAATCTTGATTTGGAGTTTTTGAATATATTCGCCCAACGCTAAATCGATGGAGCGTTGTTGAAGCAGGCCCCAGTGCGAAAATCGACCCAGGTTAGGTACCACGTAATTGTCATTAGCAGGGTGTTGCAAAATAAGTCCCTGGTTTTTCCGATCCTCGGTCAGGAGGCAAATGCCGGCCTTAATCGCATGCCGTGGTGTTGCCAACCGGACCGGTTGGTTGTCAATGAGGATGGTGCCGGAATCAGGCACTTCAATCCCGGCAAGTAATCTTGCCAGTTCGGTGCGGCCTGCGCCTACCAAGCCTGTGATGCCCAAAATTTCACCGGCTTTGACTTGAAAACTCACCTCCTTCACTCGGTGTTTCCAAGTGAGTTTTCGCACTTCTAGTCGGACTTTTCCGAGGCTGGTTTTTGACTTGGGGAATTCATCTTCAATGTCACGCCCTACCATTAACTCAATCAGTTCCCGTCGGTTGGTGGCGTTGACATTCCGTTCGGCGACGCGTTGACCATCCCTTAAGACAATGACACGCCGAGTCAAATCCATTACCTCCTCCAGACGGTGGCTGATATAAATAATACCCATGCCCTGTGCGGAAAGCTCTTTGATTCGGACGGCCAAGTAATCAACTTCCTTGGGTGTGAGGGTAGCCGTGGGTTCGTCCATGACGAGGACTTTTACGTCCGTAAGCATGGCTTTGGCAATCTCTACCAATTGTTGTTCGGCAACGCTCAACTGAGACACGGGTGTTTCAGGATTGATGGCGATATTCAGTTTTCGAAAGATATCCCGGACGAGGTTTAGTTCCGCGCGGCGATTGAGCATGCCAAAGCGTTGCAGGGAGCGTCCCAGGAATAAGTTTTCGCGAACGGTCAGAAATGGGATTAGGTTGAATTCCTGATGAATAATACCGATGCCCTGCTGCATCGCTTCTCGGGGTGTTGCCAGTTGAAGGCCTCGACCGTTCAGTTCAACGGTCCCCGCATCTGCGGTGTAGACCCCGCCTAAGATTTTAATCAAAGTGCTTTTACCAGCACCGTTTTCGCCGATGACCCCCAACACTTCGCCTTGGAGAACCTCAAGGCTGACATCCCGTAGCGCCTGGACTCCCGGAAAAGATTTAGAGATGTTCTCCATTCGCAACAAGGGCGCGGGAGGCATCTCTAGAGGGGGATTTTGGGAGCGGTTCGCCATGAAAAAGGGCTTCTATTTTTCGTCTTTCAAAGAAGCATCGGCTAATGCATCAGCTTGGAAATAGAGTTGAGGTGCGATCATATGGGTTGGTTTAACATCTTGGCCAGCAAAATAGGCCTTCATATATTCACCACTTAACTTGCCCATTAACTTGGGGAATTGGATTGGGTCTGCGTAGATGCGTCCATCTCGAATTGCCAGTTTGCCAATTTTTTGACCGTCGAAACCAATGACTTTGATTTGCTTTTGAAGGTTGGCTTCTTCAATCGCAGCAACGGCACCTAAAGCAGCAGGGTCGTTGATGGCAAAGATCCCAATTAAGTCCTTGTTGGCGTTCAGGGCGTCTTTGGTTTGGTTGCGGGCGGTGGGTTCCTCAGCCTTGCTAGGTAATTGCGCCACAATGTCAATCTGCGCATTGGCATTCTGAGGGGCGTTGTTGTGTTGCTCAATTATCTTCCTGAAGCCAGCGACCCGTTGTTGGCAGGATTCGGCCTGTTCGTAGTCCAGGATAAGTATTTTTCCACCTTTTGCATCGAGGGCTTTAATCATGGCCTCTCCCGCCAGTTCACCACCCTTCAGGTTATCCGTTGCGACGTGATTGACGATTTTCGCATCGCTGTCCAGGCAAGCGGTATCCGCGGTAAATACAGGAATGCCGGCAGCATTAGCATCTCGAATGGAGGCCCCTACGGCATTGGCGTTGCAGGGAGTTATTAACAGCGCGTCAACTTCTTGGACGATCAGGTCAGTGATCTGTTTGGATTGGCGATCCGCATTATTATCGCCACCTAAAATCGTAACCTCGTAACCCTCTCCAAGTTCTTTTTGAGTGGCCTCTGCCAAGTCAAGGAAAAAGGGATTTACAGTTGTTTGTACGAGTATCCCCACCGTCTTTTTTTGGGGCTCGTCTGGCCCTTGGGCACAGCCCCCCCAAAGTAATGCGAAAAGAAATAATAGGCATAGTCCTGGGGAACGATTCATGGCTCAGTCCTGGGGCAGTATTGGCTGATTGACGGTGTGCAGGTAGCGATGTTTGCCACCATCTTGATGATAACTTACCAAATCAAATTGGCATTTTCAGCATATCGTTCAATTTCACTGAGGTGTTCTATGATAATTCATGTCGTGTGGGGAACTTTTTCACAGAATTAATGATGAGGTAGGATGCCGACCAGCTAAGTCATAGGAAAAAACATGTCGTTGACATCGATTTTCGCATGGCAATTTCTCCTTCTTGGCGGGAGCCTTGATATAGCGTTTGCGGTAACGCTTAAAAACGAGTTGCGAGATGAACACGACTTGGCAGCGTCTAGGCATGCTTACACTTTTGAAAATGCTGGTGTGAAGCCATTGCTGGGTGCGCTTTAGCGCGGGGGATCGCTACCGCCCCTTTGTTCTCACGTGATTCGTTTTCTTCTGCCCGTGGATTCACTCAGTATCGCGGCAAGCAAAGAAGGCTTTTTTCGCGTGGGTGAAATAATATCTAGAGTGCCCCGTGAGTTCCCCAGCTCCCTCTTCATCACAAATGGCCTTTGTTGAGTTGGGGTACTTTGTGTTTTTTCGTAATCCAATAGTTGCGACGGGCGTTTTTTATTGCAAAAAACTCAGCGAACGTTGACCGTGCAAAGGCATGAACTCGCGATGCTACAAGCGAGATGCTATAATTAAAGAAGGCAAAGTACGATTAGAAGTAATGACGAGCGTCGTTTTTTAACGGCAATCACCTTGAGATTTCTTAAATATGCGAAAATAACTGCGCGAAAATGAACCAGAAAACAATTCGCGAAGATTATCTTAAATTACTGCATCAGTTCGCCTTGGACTTGCTGCAACGTTCGACGCTCGATGAGATTTTTTGGCTCATTGCGGATCGAGTTATTGCTCAGATTGGATTCGAGGATTGCGTTATTTATTTGCTTGAACCCAATGAAGGGGTGCTCGTTCAAAAAGCTGCCCACGGGCCCAAGAATCCAATGGGTCGGATGATCGTAAATCCCATTAAGATCAAAGTGGGTCAGGGAATTGTCGGTTCGGTCGCATTAAATGGACGAGCAGAGCGTATCGCGGATACACGATTGGAAAAAAGGTATTTGGTGGACGACGACATTCGCCTGTCGGAAATGGCAGTGCCCATCATGCTCGATGGTGAATGCATTGGAGTCATTGATTCCGAGCATTCTAAGTTGGCGTTTTATACGCAACAGCACGAAGTTTTACTGACAACCATTGCTTCTATGGTTGCGACGAAGATTTCGGATGCGATGCGGCAGGAGGCGTTAGCCACGACTATCCAAGAATTAAAACAGACACAAGATGATCTCGCTGAAAAAACCAAAAACTTGACGACAGCGAAAATTGCAGCAGAGGCCGCTAATCAAGCCAAAAGTGATTTCCTTGCTACGATCAGTCACGAATTAAGAACTCCCATGAATGGCGTAATGGGAATGAGTGATTTGATGTTTGATACCGGGCTAACCGCAGAACAGGCCGAGTACATGGATGTCGTGAAAACGTCGGCGGAGTCTTTGCTTTCCATTATCAATCAGGTCCTCGATTTTGCAAAAATCGAAGCCGAGGCGTTGGCGATCAACTGTCACTTCTTCAAGTTAGACACGTTGTTAGAAAGAGCGGTCAACGGTTTCCGAATACAGGGACAACTGGCTGGATTGGAGGTCCGTTATCACGTTGAATCTGATGTTCCCAACGAACTTTACGGGGATTCTGACAGGATACAACAAGTCCTTGTGAATCTGATCGGAAACGCGATCAAGTTTACCAAGCAAGGGTTCGTTGAACTTTCTGTTCGGCAACGCGAGCGCAGCAATTCGAAGAAAATTTTTCTTGAGCTGGAAGTGAAAGATACCGGCATCGGATTACCCGAAAACGAAAGTGATTCTCTGTTCGAAGCATTTACGCAAGCCGACATGTCGTCAACCAGAGCGTATGGCGGAACGGGCTTGGGTCTCGCCATATCCAAGCAACTCGTTGAATTGATGGGGGGAGAAATTTGGTGTCTGAATAATGAACCAGAGGGTTGCTCTTTCCTCTTCACCGTGGGGGTTGGGGTATGGGACGAGGATTCACCCGGGGAACCGAGTAATGCCGCCGAGCGCCCAAATAGATTGCAATCTGCGGAAGAAAACTTTGAACCAACGGGACGCACCAACCGTTTAAAGATTCTTCTTGCCGAAGACTCTCTTGTGAATCAGAAGCTGATGTTAGCGGTTCTCGGAAAATGGGGACACGATGTGATCGTGGCCCAAAACGGAGCGGAGGCGGTTGAGAAATGGCAGCAAACTCCGGAAGAATTTGACTTGATCCTGATGGATATTTTGATGCCAGAATTGGATGGAAAGCAAGCCGCCAGAAAGATTCGTGAGCTTGAAAAACCGGGAGTGGCAAGGATTCCGATTATTGCGTTAACGGCTCAAGTGTTGGAAGGCGATCGTTTGGCGTGTTTCGATGCTGGGATGGATGACTATGTCGGCAAACCAATTTCTTACGCGATTCTGCAAGATATCATCGCCAAGTTGTGCTAACTCCAACGCTTGAACTAATGAATCGATAACAATTCACCGCATCCCGGTTCCGACAGCGGTAGGTTTGGTTGCCTTTTTTCAAAAATTCTCGTGAAGTCTGTTCAAACCGGCGATCGCGCAAAAAAGCCGCGTTTTTCAAGCTTTGCCGCTTTCCGTGCTTTCGATAATGGTGCGGTATTCCTGATCTTTCCAACCTCGCAGAATAGCGTTTGTTAGCTGTGTTGGTTTTGTTGCTTGAAGTTTGTTGTTTTTCGGGCTTTATTGTGACGAATACGGCGGAAATAACGCATGATATCGATGGCTTAATGCCCCCACAGGAACGATATTGCACATCGCAACTGTCTGCCATTTCGGGAAAAAACGGCTGCTGGAACATTATTTAATTGCAACTTAGAAGTCGTCGATGATTACTGTGCGGTTTTGCACGTTCTTATGCAATTTTGGTAGCATAATGCCGGTCGTGAACAGCGCCCGAACGATTTTCGTACCCATATGCCGTTTTTTGTGGATATATTGATATGTCCGCATGTCGTGGTACGAATGTTGCATCCGTTAATCCTACCTATTCACCCATCCACCCAAGCCAGCTAGGCAGATAAAGATTTCATGCACGGCTCGATAGTTTCCATCGTCAAAAAGTTTGTTGAGGTGCATCATGGCCCCGAGGCATGGAGTCTAATTTTAGAGCGCGGCGGTTACCCAGGTTTAGTGGTTTCTCCGATCCAGACCTACCCTGACAAAGCAGTGGTGGAATTATTGGGATGTGCCTGCGAGCTTTTGGATTGTCCGCTTGATGATCTTCTTGAAGAAATAGGGGAATTCGCAGCGGGCGAATTGGTGAGTCTCGTTAATAGCATGCTCCATCCAGATTGGAAGTGTTTTGAGATATTAAGCAATGTGGAATCATTGATTCACCGAATGATCCGAATTCAAAATCCGGAAGCCCAGCCGGCGAATATTCAAGCATTTCGATTGAATGAAAATGAAATGCAGGTGATCTATTCCTCGCGACGAGGTCTCTGTTCCTTGGCCAAGGGGATTCTGTCTGGCATGGGCGAGCATTACCGACAAGACTTGGAGATCAGGCATACCACCTGCGTTAAGCGGGGGGATCCGTTTTGTACTTTTGATGTGAAAATTGCCAACGGCAGCGATCTCGAGTCAGCGAAAGTTGAATCTGCGGATGGTTTTACTGTGCTCGACGAAGGCGATGGGCAAGTGAACATGATCGAGGCGACAAAGATCTTTGATACCAAGGTGATGGGTGATCTGAAATCGCAAGAAACACTGTCCCCATTCCAAGCTACGAATGCTGGTATCCCGTTTCCAAAAAAGCTTGGCCGATACGCAATTAGCGAAGTAATTGGGACCGGTGGCATGGGAGTTGTTTACAAGGCGACCGATGACGTTCTCAACCGAATCGTTGCCATTAAGACTTTAAAAACTGTCGATATACAAAAAGACCTCAAGGATTTTTTCATCGAAGAAGCTCGGGCGATGGCTCGATTGACGCATGCAAACGTGGTGCGAGTCTACGATGTCGGGCTCGAACAGGGCCGTCCTTACTTTGTCATGGAGTACTTAATTGGGAAGCCGCTGTCCCGTCGCCTGTCGAAGGGAAAGATTAATGATCTATTGGCTTTCAAGCTTTTGTACCAGATACTCGAAGGGCTAAACGCGGTTCATAAGATCGGTTTGATTCACCGAGATATCAAACCTGCCAACATTATGCTGAGCCCCGACTCACAGCATTGCCACGTTTTGGATTTTGGATTGGCAGGGGTCGTCTCTAAAAATATTGAATCAGACCGTTCCTTCACAAGCGGTACACCAGGTTACATTGCCCCGGAACGTTTAGAGGGTAAGCCCGCAGATTACCGAAGTGATTACTTTAGTTTTGGCTGTATCGCTTTCGAAATGTTTTGCGGGCGTAGCCCGTTCGGAGTGGGTACGGTTTCCTCACTCCTGAAATCGATGGAGGGATTCAACACCTCGATCAATGATTGGTCGGATACACCTGAGGACTTGCAAGTGATGATCGCTGGGCTGTTGGAAAAAGATCCGATATCTCGAAACACTGACTATTCACAAATTAAAAATACGCTGGTAACTAATATCGAACAGTTGATGGAGTAACGCATCCGTCGTCGATGAGCGGCAACTCGGTCTTCTTTTTTACACGCAAACAAAGGTGTGAAAATCCGTCCGAGAATTCGGGGACGCGAACCAGCAGTCGATATTTATTCCTTTCTTTGTGCCGGTACCCGGCTTGTTTGCCATGCTTGGGATGCCGAAATCTGACGGCACCGAAATGTTAAAACTGGGATGTGATGTCCTGGGGAACACCTACGATAAACTAAGCAGCGTTTCCACGAATATTCGGCGGATTCGATGTGGAGCGTCAGGACGCGTTCGCGTTGGGCAAGTTGCTCTCTCGGCAACGGATCATGTGAGAGCGTAGGGGTGTGCGATTTTGACGCAGCATTTGCGGCTCATAGAACTTCTACTCTGGCCCGTTAAGGTTGATGTTGTCGCTGTTAGCGAACTGCTAATCAAAGCCGTTCAATGGTAAGCGAGCCGAAAATGGCTTCCAAAAAACAGACGGGGCTTGCTTCAAAAATTCACTTTGGGCAGTGGGGAAACTTCCTGGGAAAGCAAATTTTCATCTGGGAACAGTGGTCGAAGGACACAAATGCATTAGAATTCCTGCCATGCTCTGTGGGCGATTACCGGGGGACATGCTTCCCAAATGGGTCCATCAGACAGGTCCTCAGGGTTCGTCGGTGACCCAAGGTCTCCACGCTAAAAAATGCGGTCAGCCAATATCAGTTGCTTAGCGGTTTGCGCAATTCTCTAAAAAGTGCTTTGAAATGACAGATATCGTAAATATCGCCGGTTATCAATTTGTAAGTCTGGATCGTCTTGCTGAAAGACGCGCTGATTTGTTGCGTGAGTGTCGCGAACGCTTCATCAAGGGGACCATTCTTTTAAGCAGTGAGGGCATCAATCTATTCCTCGCAGGGTCACGTAATGCTATCGATGGATTTCTAGAGTATTTGCGAGGAGAGGAAGCTCTGCGGGACTTTCATGTGAAAGAAAGCCTCAGTGATCGACAGCCATTTAATCGCATCCTCGTACGATTAAAAAAAGAAATTATTGCATTTGGTATCGATGGCATCGATCCCCAGCATCGCACCTCTCCGAAACTCAAACCACGTGAATTGAAAAATTGGTTAGATGAAGGAAAGCCCGTCACACTGTTGGACGTTCGTAATAATTATGAAGTGGAGTTAGGTACTTTTAGTAATGCTGTGGTCGCTGATATTGACCACTTCCGGCAATTCCCCGATGCGGTCAAGGAAATGCAGAGCCTGAATAACGAGGCTCCGATCGTGATGTTCTGTACGGGAGGGATTCGCTGCGAAAAAGCTGGGCCTTTTATGGAGCAGGCAGGATTTGATTCCATTTTCCAGCTAGATGGTGGCATTCTTCAATACTTCGAGGATTGCGGAGGCGAGCACTACGACGGCGATTGTTTTGTTTTCGACCAGCGAGTCGCCGTTGATCCCCAGTTGCAAGAGACCGATGCTGAAGTCTGTTTTGCTTGCCAAGCGGTTTTGAAACCGGAAGATATTGCATCCTCGGAATACGTGGCGGGCGAGTCGTGTCCGTATTGTTACAAAACACCGGAAGAGCGGCAGCAAATGTATCGCAGTATGCGAGCGATGCAGCTCCGCGCTGTCGTTGATCCATTACCGGGTTCGGTGCCTTACGATAATTTTCGTCCTTTGAATGTGCCTCGTCGTTTCGATCGTCGTCCATTAATTGACTTTTTGAGCGAATTTCATCCTCATATTGGTCGCGACGTATGGCACAGCAGGATTGAACAGGGGTTCATTCTGTTAAATGAAAAGGCCATGGGTTTGCAGGAATTGGTGCGTGAGGGACAACGGCTTGAGCATTTGCTGCCGGCAACCGTTGAACCGGACGTTGATGGAGGAATCGAATTGATCTACGAGGATGATTGTTTGGTGGTGGTGAATAAGCCCGCTCCGCTGCCGATGCATCCGAGTGGACGCTTTAATCGAAATACGCTGACTTGGCTGTTAGGCCAAATCTACGATCACCAATTGCGAGTCGCACATCGCTTGGATGCGAACACGTCAGGGGTGGTGGTGTTCAGTCGCACACGCAAAGTGGCTTCGTCGGTACAACCACAATTCGAAAAACAAACGGTTAGCAAACGGTATATCGCGTTAGTGCACGGTTGCCCGACTCAAGCGGAGTTTACCATTGACTTACCGATCACCGACCAACCCACGATCGCCGGAGGCCGCCGGGTGTCGGATTCTGGAAAGCAGTGCCGTACAGATTGCCGTGTCTTAGCAACTTCGGAATGCGGGGAATATTCTTTGTTGGAGGCCATACCGCGAACGGGACGAACCAACCAGATTCGAATTCACCTCTGGCACCAAGGTCATCCTGTGGTGGGCGATCCTACCTATCTGTTGGACAAACAGATGGCAGCAACGCAGACCCTGTCGATCCATGATGAACCCATGTGTTTGCACGCGTGGCAGATCGGCTTGGTGCATCCTGAAAGTGAAGCGATGATCCAGTTTACCGCTCCCCTGCCCGACTGGCCGCAGATGGAGCGAGCGGGTATTTCGTTCGCGGGATCCCAGTCTCAAGCATGAGCAACCCGGCGAAAATTATTCGAGGTCATTGGAATTAAAAGGCGCTTCGATATTCGAGAATAACTCGGTCTTGGTGATCTTGGGTTTGCGAATTGACAATCGAGTTTTCTTGCGTTTCTTTCCCGGAGCGGTGTCGTCAGCTTTTTCGGTATCTACCGTCGCGGTGGGGTGAGTTTGCTGAGGAATTTGGGACGCGGCAGTCGGGAGTGGGAGCGTAGGGATCTCATCCTCAACTGGAACCATGGACTCCGTAATGACGTCCGTGCGCTCGAGCGGCAGAGGTTCGACAGTCGCAATTTTTTCTACGTAGGTATCTTCTACGGAAGCATCCTCTTTGGGCAGTTCCTCAGGGATCTTGATTTTGGGTGCAGCCACCGCATTCAGTTGATCGAGTCTGGCCGAGCGGACGAAGTCGATTTCACCGAGGTACTTTGTTTTGACCTCTTCGTTTTGAACGATCTCATCGGCGGAACCGCTGCACAAAATTTGTCCCTCGCTGACGACATAGGTCCTGTCGGTGATTTGAAGAATTTCACGGGCGGCGTGGTCAGTAATTAAAATCGATAACCCGGCTTCCCTTAATTCCTGAATGACCTCTTGGATATTTTGAACGGTAACGGGATCGATACCGGCAAAGGGTTCGTCCAACATGATGATCTCAGGGTCCGATACCAAGCATCTGGCAATTTCCAACCTTCGGCGCTCTCCCCCGGATAGTTTGCCCGCTTTGGATTTGCGTAGTTTCCCGATCTTGAATTGCTCTAGTAATTCATCGCATCGTCGCTTTTGGGTTTTTCGATCCATTTTGAGCAATTGCATCATCGCGATAAGGTTTTGTTGCACCGTTAATTTCGCGAAAATACTCGATTGCTGCGGCAGGTATCCCATACCCCCGTATCGTGCCCGCTGGAACATGGGCCATTCAGTGACGTCTTTGCCTGCCAGGGTGACGGCACCTCGATCGGGTTTTAGTTGGCCGCAGATCATCCGGAACGTTGTCGTTTTGCCGGCGCCATTGGGGCCGAGTAGGCCAACAATCTCACCGCGATAGACGTTAAGCGTAACGCCATCGACGACGCGACGGCGTCCGAATGTTTTGACCAGCTCGTTAACTTGTAAGATAGACAAAGCGAATCCTCCATGAATTCTGCTCGACCAAAACCATTACTGAATAAACTTCATGCGCTCAAAATTAGGCCAAAATGGTAGAGGCTTTGTCTTGGCGTGCGGCCAGTAAATAAACAACGCTTCACCCAAAAGATACGATCCGTCGATATACCGAGCCCCGTCCCACGTTCGTGCATCGTTACTTTGAGGGCTGTTGTCTCCCATGGGCAGGTACTGATTTTCGGCCAAAGGAAAGACAAAAGATTCATCACGATTTCGGGAGGTGAATAATCTTTCCGCCGCCGCCCCGCTCCATTCCCAAGGCTGTTGGAAAAGTCGCTTAATTGCGGAAATAACCCTTGGGTTTCTTCCATCGAAGCCGTCGTACTCAAAAGAAGGATTGTCTTCACCGATAGCCGTTTGGCGTGTGAGATTTTTTGAGGTGTAGTAGATATCTCGCATCACCTGAAGCCGGCTGACTTCCAAGTGAATCGCCCTGCCACCGATACCGACCGGTTCGGCGTCACCGGCATCTTGTTTGCTCCAGCGAGGCACAACATCACCCGTGCGACGGTACTCGCAGTCTCCGACAAAACGGTTGTTCACCCAGAGCGTAAGTTTATTGTCGGTGTTTGCGAAAAGAATGTCATACTTGCCTGGTCGTTTGATGGGGCTTTGAAAGGAGGTGGTGCCTTGCAGTACGACGGAATCCTCATCGAATGGATTCTTCCAAGAAAACGTGGTGGTGCCGTTGCTAACGTCGATGGTGCAGCGGTATTTAATTCCGCCTTCGACTAATTCCAGTGCTAAATCACCGCTTTCAGATTTCACCTCGACGTCCGCTTCGACCGCCAAGTCTCCAACCCAGTGCAAACCAACGTAGGACGAAAAATCACCCGCCTCGTTGACCGGTGTATCGTTATAGGCGTAGTAATCTGTGATTAATTGCCCCGCAGGAACTTCTCCCTGCATACGTTTGGGGAGTTCCGGTGGGTTCAATCCAAGGGCTGATTGCCAATCTGCTTTTTGGGGACGCAGGTGTCGGTATCGCAGCCAGCGAGTTTTGTCGGTCGGATTATTGAGGCTGAAGCGGTTTAGGTCTTCACTGATTTTCCAATCAGAGTCGGTTGCTTGTCCATTCCACTGTTGCCAGCGACTGGGCCATCCCGCCTGTAGCAGAGCTTTTGCAATGTGGTCGGTGTCATCCACAATTTGCAGCATTGCTTTTTGTTTTTGTGGAGGCTTACGACAGATTTCCCGATCTTGAAATGTCTGAGTCGGTTGATCGAAGGCGTAGATATCACCTTTCTCAATCAGCACGCCCTCGTCCGGCAGGCCAATTAGTCGTTTGATGAAATTTTGCTTGCCGTTGTTGGGATACTTGAAAACGATAACGTCCCATCGGTCAGGTGCATCGAAATCGTAGGCGAACTTGCTGACCAGAATACGGTCACCGGAAAAGGGGCGATTGTCCCGATCGCCGGGCCTCAATGTCTGTGGATGCTGGCAGATTGGGCAAACGACACGATTGACTTGTCTGCCCTGTTCCTTGCTGGCGCCCGCAAGAATGTTGTAGCCACATTCGTTACAAACCACGTCGATATGTCTGCCCTGTAAATCCGGAGCCATGGAACCGGTGGGGATGACGTAAGCTTCGGCCTCAAAAAAACGAAATAGTAGTGCCAGTAAAACCGCAATCAAGACCGACTCAATGGTCTCTCGGACGCCGGGGCTGCGAATCCACGCACCGAAGCCGGTAGGTTGCACGTATATGTCGCCAGAAGAGTAAATGTTTGACATGGTTTATCGAAGGAGGAAGCACGGGTTTTCATCCGAATTATACGTAGAAATGATGACTTCGCACATGGCAATGCCCCCTTAGCATTCAGGAAAATCCACGGGAAATTCAGCATTTTTTTTCCCTGTGGCTCAACCTTGGGGGTTTTCATTTTTGTTGCCCGTCTTCGACGGTTGAGGTTTCATGTTACGATAAGTCTTCACAGCGTCCGCCACCGATGTTGGGTACGAGGTGTTCGGCGTTGATTAAATCAGCCACTGAGATATCGAATATGAATGTAACTGTCGTTGACCATGCCTTGGCGCTCAGTCATTTGACCGTCGTCCGCGACAAAAAAACGGCCCCCAAGGAGTTTCGTCACGCACTTTCCCAACTCGGCACGTTTGTCGCGATCGAAGCGACGTCGAAAATGGAGTTGGAGGATTTTCAAGTTGAAACTCCCATGATGACGACCGTTGGCAAGCGGATTGCCAAGCAGATCGGCTTGGTACCCATTCTTCGGGCGGGGATCATTATGGTGGAGCCCGTGTTAGACCTCATGCCAAGTAGCGAAGTTTGGCATCTGGGCCTGTATCGCGATGAGGCGACTGCGGAACCAATCCCCTATTACAACAAGTTACCGGCAGGTCGCCCTGTGGATGTGGCCCTGGTGTTAGATCCTATGTTGGCGACGGGCGGATCTGCTTGCATGGCTATTGAGTCGATGCACGAATGGGGGGTCGAGGAAGTTTTGTTATTGTCGGTCATTGCTGCCCCGGAAGGCATCGCAAGGGTCAACGCGGAATTTCCGGAAACCGCACTTTACACATGTGCGATTGATGATCGGCTGGACGAAAACAAGTTTATCGTTCCCGGTTTGGGCGACGCGGGCGATCGCGTTTTCAATACGATAGTTTGAGTTTTTGACGAAGCTTCAATGAACCAAATACGAGTTACTTGCCCTCATTGCAACCAAGTTCTTGAAGCTCGCGAAAGCGATGTCGGTAAGAAGCTGCGGTGTGTCAATTGCAACAAGGCCTTTAGGAATGAGGGGGAAGTCCCGGTGGCGGCTGTAGCCTATGAGGCGGGTCGAGACGTCATCAAGGTAAATTGCCAGGAGTGTGACGAAAAGTTCGGTCTCAAGCCAGCCATGTCAGAGAAAAGCGTGGCGTGTCCGCATTGCAAGACTCGGCAAAAATTTGTGCTCACGCCTCGTGAGCCAGCGGCAAAAGTTACTGAGGATGATGAGGCAAGTCCGGGCCAGCCGATTGTGAAAAGCGCAGCCCCTTCGAGCGGACGGGCGACGGTCGTCCATGCCGGGACGGCTGCGGGAGACGAGCCGTCGAAGTTAACGGCACGGGCCCGTGATTTGTTGCCACCGAAATACACAGTTGTCGATTCCGTAGAGCGGCAAGCCGCGCTGGATCTAGGGATTCAGGCCGCCCCAGCAACGCCGCTTCATATTGACACGGGAGTGACCAGGATCCACCGCGAGGGGGGGGAGTCTGTGCCCGTGCGATCTTTAAGTCGGGATCAGAAAGGTCGCAGAAAAAGCCTGCGGGTTGCCATTATTTATATTGTTAGCGTCATCATCTTGGTCACGCTGTGCATCATCTTGGTGCAGTCGGTAAGCTCAGATATCTGAAGCGTGTTCTAGTTTTTTACCGATGTCATAGATGGCTTCGAGATCTAGGATGTGATCGTTCGATTCAAAAAGCGTGGCAATCGCACATTTGTGAATTTTCATCTTCAGATTGCCGACCCCGATAGCGCCATAAACCAATTTCCCGCTCACGTCCTGCCCCGCGGATGTGACCTCGATACTTTCGATGCCCTCAGGCGGAACCGCGTTTAAATCGATCGCGACTTTCAAAGCATTTAGGCCCTGCCATTGCTCCTGCTTGAGTAATTGGACACCGGCTGCACCTGTGGCAATCAGGGCATCGCAACCCTTTACGAATTGCTCGAGGTCACGAGG
The DNA here is from genome assembly GCA_024232675.1 of Planctomycetaceae bacterium. GTDB lineage: Bacteria > Planctomycetota > Planctomycetia > Pirellulales > Pirellulaceae > CAJQPP01. Next base: position 15,307 of record JAAEPL010000226.1, on the reverse strand, counting down.
GCCATCGGTGGTCATCGGAGTGAGGGGTCCGCGGCTACCCGATTCTTGAATGTGTGATGCCAAGCTCGTCGCTCGTGAAAGGCTCCTGGATCCGATGCGTACCTTCGCGCCCTGTGAACTTAGCAGTCGACAAACGCGTTGTCCCACGGAGCCCGTCGCTCCCAAGACACCCACTGTGATTTCGTTGACAGGCAGATGCCGTTGCAGGCAAAGCACGGCGGCAGAGGCGGTAGTATTGGCGCCATTGGCATCTAGCATGACTGACACTCGGATGTTTCCGAAAAAACAGTCCACGACTGCCCGCAAGATTTGTTCCGCACTCTTGACTCGCGAACCCCCGATGAAAATGGCGGTCTTTTTCAGGGATTCTCCGCCGCGCGTAAACATCGCCCCATGGACCAATTCACGAACATCAACCGCTTCCACCGAACCGAACGGCAAAAGTTGGTCAACGCCCGAGTCAATTGCCACCACCGAATCAAAAACGCTAGGGTGTTGGTCTGAATCAAATTGCAGCAGGATTTTTGGTTTTGTGCTCATGAAATAAAAAAGCCCGACTTGGAAATCGGGCTTTGTGTTGATGCAGTTTGGTTTTGAAGGTGCAGATTTTAGAAACCGCGGAAGGGATGAGCGGCGTCAGCCTTGCCAGCGATCATGTCGTCAGCGGATGGTTTTCCACCCATGGCGTTTGCAATCGATTCCTTCGTGGCTTCGTAATTGTAATCGTAAATCTTTTTGTTGTCTTCGGCTGCTGGGTGAATGAAAACACCACAAACAATAACCAAGTCTTCAGCTTGATCCTTGGGGATGATGCCTTCTTCGACACTATCCGCAACCGCACGTGCCACGGCTTCTTGAGCGGGGCCAAATATTTGAGCGACTTGACGCATGCCATCGATGGTTACTTTCGTAACCATAACGGTTGACGGCTTCACGGCTAAGTTCGGTGCAATCACAGCCAATAGATTGGTGTGGCCCTGGCTCTGTCTCGCCAAGGCGTTGGCGAAGGCGACGCCTACGGGACCGTCTTTGCTGCCGATTAACAAGTCGATGTGAGCAACTTCATTTCCATCGCCTGCTAGGGCTTCGCCGATGTGCATTGACATTTACAATCTCCAGTCTCAGATATTTCCGTTGATACTCCCTTGCGGGAGTTTTTTCCTAATATTTACACGCTGAGCGTATCAAACCGGATGCCAATTGCAACCCGCCCCAGTGTCTTCCGAGAACATTCGTACAATGAACAAGAAAAATGAGGAATTTCTGATTGTTGCGGCGTCCTGTCGTGCCATGGTGCGGTCCGTTTCCCAAGCTGGATACCGATGCCGGGGCATTGATCTGTTTGCCGATTGGGATGCTCAGCAGATATGTGAAGTCCAGCAAGTCTCCAGTTTTGAAGCCGCTGTCCGTGCCGCAACCAACCTGCCCGACCGGCTCCGCACGTTGATAGGGGCTGGGGTCGAAAATGCGGTAGCGGGTCGCGAAGATCCTTTCTGCGGTCGGCCCGTTTATGCTCCACTAGGTCAGACATTGGTGAATCTGTCAGATCCGTTTTTTGTGGCTGGTGAGCTGCAAGCAGCCAACTTTCCGACGTTGCCAATTTCAAGACATTGTCCCGCGACTGGAACTTGGATGGAGAAACCAATCCATGCTGGCGGTGGGCAAGGCGTGCGGCGGATCGACAGCGCCGCATTTTCGGCAATCCCTAAACCAGATGCAAAACAGGTTTATTATCAACAGTATGTGCCCGGAGTCGTTTGCGGAGCGTCTTTCGTTGCCGCGCAAGGCACTTGCGAACTGATGGGCGTTTGTCGACAAATTCCGAGCACTTCTGCTACTCATCCCTTTTTGTACTCAGGCTCTTATGGACCGTTTGCCTTAAATCCAGAAATTGAGCGACAGGTCTGTGGTATGGCGAGGGTGTTGGCTGATGCTTGTAATTTGCAAGGTTGGTTCGGTATCGATTTCATCGAAAGGGAAGGTGTGGCTTGGTTGCTCGAGCTGAATCCACGGTACACCGCTTCGATGGAAATATTGGAACGGATTTCAAAGCAATCTTTATTTGATTACCACCTCAACGCGTTTGAACCTTTAAGCCCAACAGGATTTAGCTTGCCTCGCGCGAAAGCTTTATTGGGTAAGCAGTACGTTTACTGGGAATCGGAAGACCCAGTCGTGGTGCAGACGGATGCCCATAGGCAGTTAGTGCAGTTGGGTAAATCAGCGGAGCGGTTCGTGACAGATATACCCTGGCCAGGCACTGCCATTGAAACAGCGATGCCGATTTGTACGGTCTGGGCAACCGCGGGAACCGAGGCGGCCGTCTTGGAAGAGTTAGTTCTTGCCAGGCAAGCCGTGCTGAAGTTGTTTCGGCAAAAAAAACCGCCAAGAAATAAATTCTGGCGGTCGGTGTTTTGAAAAAATTTGCTCAGGCTTTAGCCGGCCAAACGGGCAATGCGATTAACGGGGTCTACGGTTTCCGCAACGGACTGTAGACGGTAATGCATTACGTATGCATCCTCAGTTGTGTCGTCATAGTAGTCCCGTAGGACCGACATGGCACGAAAACCGAGATGCTTGAAGAAGATCTGTGCTGCCAGGTTCGTTTCGCGAACCTCCAAGACGATGCGACTGCGGCGTTGCTGAGAAAGCTTGCCGATAAGTTTGTCCGCCATTTGGCGTCCAACATTTCTTCGCCGGTAATCCGGACGAACGGCAAAGTTCAGAATGTGCAGTTGATTCTTGTGGAGTTCGTAAATCATGAAACCGACGATGCGGTTATCATGTTCGGCAACCATGCCGATGCAATTCCGCTGTCGAAGACAACGAATGAAGTCCTCTTCCGACCATGGAAACTCAAAGCTTCCCTGCTCGATTTGCAGCACTTCCGGCATATCGCGGCGAATCATCCACCGGATGTGAATATTGATTCCAAAATCAGTCATCGAATCCATCTTGGACTCCTGTGCCTCGCCGGCATGGACGAGGAGGGGTTAGGTTTCCTTACCTTTTATCCATTGTGGTTCGTTAACGAATAAACACCGTTTTTTGCTCGGGTCGAGATCCGTGGACCCGATTGAAACGGTGTCGATTTGTCCCACAACATTCGCACGTTAACAAATGATCAAATACGTGCCAAGACTGAGTTTTCGCGAAGAATGGCACAGATTTCTATATTTTTGGTGCCGTCAACTGAGAAACGCCATAAATGGAAAGGCTTTCAAAATGAGTGACTCATTTCTCAAATACAACTTTTTTATCCCCTTTTAGGGGGAGCGGACGCAGGCACGGTACGGAACGCCCATAACGGGACGTTTTAGGGCGTTTGCTGCGAGCGGCGTTCCGATACGTGTGGCTCGGCAGTGAGGGGAACACGATCGCTCGTGCGGGCCATATGTCGCACGTGTTATTGGTTTGCGGGCGGTGGGGACTTCATGGATATTTCGCGCGTCAAAGCGATGCTTTATTTTAGCCGTATCATACAAACGGATCCTATGATCGTTGGCTTAGGCTGAACTTTCGGTGGGGTTGGATGGGGCCGGCGAACGGCTGCGAGGGACGACAGGACGCGATGTTTTTGCAGAGGTTGTTAAGATCCGAAAGCAGGCCTCAGAAAGTGTCTCTTGAGAGCCCGATTTCCCTTTTCCTTGGCCACCAAGGCGGAGATCGATGGCTGCGACTTCACGAACTTCTTGGGCGGTTTGGGTTTGGGAGTACGGGGATGCAACGATTTCCGGGGAATCGCCCTCTTTGACTAGCGTTTGTTTTTAGAAAAGACGAAATAACTGACGTCCTGACGTCTTTTGTGAGCTACTTTCCCAAAAGTGGTCTTTCCGTTTAAATTTTCCACTATGCCCAGCCGTGGGATAAAATATCGGCGATCAATTCCTGCAGGATTTGCATTGCCACCAACAAGCTCGTGGCATGGTCGATTTCTGACCCCTCCAATTACAAGAATTTTGAGTGCAAACCATGAAACACATTCAATCACTAATTTTGATGCTGACGCTGGCCTTCACAGCAACCGCGAGTGGGCAGGATGAGCTCACTAACATGATCCAGCGTTTACCGGCTGAATCCAACTCTGTTTTTCTAATCAACGGAAAAGCTGTTAGGGACGCGCCCCCAGCAGTTATGGAAAAATGGAAGACCACCTACTCGGCGGCCAATAGCGCTTCACCAATGGCACTCCCCGAGGGAGTTCAGTATGCCGTCAGCGGGACGGAATTTGACATTCAACATATGGCTCCACTGAAACAAGTTGTGGTGTTGGAGTTAAAAGACGACGTTTCTGCTGATGCGATAGCCAAGGCCCGAAACGGTGTGGTTGACCAAATTGGTGACACCAAAATCGTCTGGATTAACGAAGCTTGCGTTTTTGTGGATTCTAAAAACATGGTCACGGTCGTTTCACCCATGAATCGACAATCTGCAGCTCGCTGGCTAAATCGCCGCGACTCTGCTTCGGCGTTATCGCCTTACTTAAATGAGGTAGCCGATCGTTTTGGGAAATCAAAACCTCAAATCACTTTCGCTGTTGATCTTTCGAACTTTTTCGGCCAGTCGATTGTCCGCCGTGCCGTTGAGCAGTCTGGGATTTTCGACAAATCAGATTACGACCAGATCACCAAGATTATCACGAGTATTCGGGGCGTTACGATCGAGAGCGAGTTGGTCTACGAGACCTGCGCAATTTCGATTGATTTCGCGGAGGAAATTTCGGCGTTAAAACCACATGCTGAGCAATTCGTTTCTTCGGCATTGAAAGCAGCCGGGGCGAACCTGGGAAATCTCGACGACTGGCAAATCGATGTTTATAAAAACCGTATCAGCTTGACCGGGAAGTTGACGCCCAGCATTATGCAACGAATTTTCAGCCTCAATACGCTAGGGGGAGTTGCGGGTAAATCGGGCCTGACGGATACCGGTCAGCCGCCTGCTAGTGCGACAGCGGAAGCGCCAAAGGCCAAGCCAGAACGTGCTCACCTGACAGCAACGGAGCGATTAGCAGCGAGTAAACGGCAAAGAGAGATTAAAGCGAATCAGAAGTATTTCAATCAAATCACGGAGATGTTGAATGACCTTAGCCAAGGGCATTCAACCAATACTCTTAATGATAACGCTTTGTGGATCAGTAATTACGTTAGAAGGCTACAAGTAACTCCGACCATGAATTTGGATCCCGAATTGGTTCAGCATGGCAAGTACGTTGCTCGTTCTTTAGAGAATGTGGTCGGGACGCTGCATATGACAAACGATCGAATTGTCGATCAGCAAATTGATAATACCATTCGTCCTGATGGTGACTTGAACGTAACCGCCATCCCGACTCGCCGATACAATTACGGTGGCCATGTGCGGTATCGTTATGCTCCGATGTACAGCCGCAATTACCATATTGGCTCAGCCCAAGAGAATTTCGCCATCGAGGATCGTGAAATTGGCAGAGCCAATTCAGATGCCAGCCAAGTGATGAGCCAGGTTTATGCGGACCACGAGCGTGTGCGGCAAGATCTAACCGAAAAGTACGGCGTGCCGTTTTAGCGGACTCGGTATTGTGGTTGATTTGCAATACCGTGCGAGTGCCGTGTTGAACGGTTGAGTTTGAAAACGAAAAAAGCCGCGTCGGAATCGACGCGGCTTTTTGTTTGGCCTGGTTGCTCAAGGAGCCCTTCGTTTATTTGAGGGGTTCTTCCTTGTACTTTTGTTCCAGTTCACGTCGCAGGTCAGCCCGTTGAGCATCGTAATCAGTGAACATCTGAGACAGAGTGCGAATCGCTTCGGTCTTGTCGTTGGCCCGGGTTGCGTCACGCAGTCGTTGGCCGGTACCCCGTCCGCTGCGGCTGCCTCGTCCATAACGATTACCCCATCGGTATCCGCCATAGTTAGCACCGTAACTGCGGCCGTAACCGCCACCGTAGCCAACACCGCCACCACTTCGAGCACCAGAAGCAATGAGTCCCTGGATCTTCGTTTTGGTTTCCGAGTTGGTGTCGATCATGTACTGGGAAGCGTCCCGTAGCATGCTGGCTGCGTAGACACCGAAGTCTACGACATCCGCGTCGACGTTCATTACGGGTAAGAGATCGATTTTCTCAGCGAATTTTCTCAACCACTTGGCGTTTCGCGTGTAAGCGTTACCCGCATTCAATTTGGGCTTCACTTCCTGGACTAGATTATCAACTGCGTCGAAGTAGTTGATGTTAATGGTCGCAGGGTCGTTGGACGCAGGAGCCGAGCTCGAGCCAGCGCTGGACATGGCCATCGAGTTGCTAGGAGCAGCGTCAACGATTGCCATCAAACGTCGGAAGCTTGATTCGCTTAAGCGACCGAGCATCTGCAGTTGTTTCGGCGTCGTTTTCTTCGGCTCCCAGTTATCAAAATCATCAACGTGCAAGCCGATCCGTTCCAGTACACCCTTCGCGATACCACCATGCAACGTTTTCAAAGAAGTAACATCTTCTTCGAAATCAATCTTAACGGCTCCGGTGATGTGGTCGGTGACTGTGACACCCAGCGTAACGCCGCGAATCGAGGCGATTATGCCTGATACGACCTTGGGATCCAAACCGGCGTCTTCGATTTCCTTACTACCTTTGATGTCATCGTAGATCTTTTCACGGCTAATGACGTGCTTCAGGTCGAAAGCAATAATGACCTCGGTGCCCATATCGCTGTAGGCCAAGCCTTCTGCGAGGTAGGGTCGCACGTCCATCGTGTTACCCTTCTTAAGGTCAGAAAGCCACGGCAAAAAGTCGGTGCGAATCGCTGGGCGGTAAGCCGCAACGGTGTCATCATCCAAAACGGCGACGTAGTGATCGTCGTTCGTTTCCACCACTTTCATACCGAGCATGGTGTCAATTTTTCCGTTGGTGGCTTTGCGAATCAATTCGATGTCCGGTTTGTTGGGGACTTCGATCAACATTGCAGTGGTACGAGCATGGAATGTCTGGAAATCCATAGCTGAGCCCATGAGGACTTCGTCCGCCGTATCGGGAACGAAGATCAGACCCGAAGAAACTTTTCCTTCGTAGGAATCCGTCCAGCCTTTTTCTTTGGCCAACGCGCTGCCGCGTATTTTTTTAGCGTTAACCGACATCACTGCATTGACGTAGCCAGGGAACTTTTTAGCCAACTCGGTTACTGCCTGTTGCGCGCACAGGTCGTTCGAGAAGGAAATCGTTCCAACAGCCATCGCGATTAACAGCAAGGCTTTGGTTCCAAGCGATCTCATTAAATTTCTCCCGTTGCTTTTCATTTATTGAAGGGATGGTTGGCGACCAGATCCACCAAAAAGTGGCATCTCATCGCGTTGATATTGTTATGCTTCTCTAGAGAAGAGTTCCATTCTTCCACATTGTAACCGGGGTTGGCTCTGAATTCACCAGAATATGCGGGGATTTACCCCGGATTCGTTGCGAATTCGCGGGCTGTCCCGGGTTCGGGTTCTGGGTTGTTCGTGCTTTCTGGCACGCTGGTAAAACTTTAACGATTAAGCGTTAAGACACGACATTTACGAGAAAAGGCCGCGGCTTGGCAGCTGCGGTCGGATTCGCCACGATATGTGTCTTTGCACACCGCCCAAAACCCCAATGCTACAGGCGAGCTTTTAAGGCCAACCTTTTACCGATCTTGCGAGTTGATTGACCGGAATGATTAAAATTCAAACTATCCCCCGTGTGCTGCGAGGAAGTAAGCGATTTCAGGAGATTGTATCCACTTTTGCCAAGTACGGCCTCGCCGGCTGGTTGAAAAATGTCAACGTCGATTGGCTGCAAAAGCATTTTCAATCACCCGATGGTGATCGCATCAGCGATCTGCCCCAGGGCGCTAAGCTGCGTCTGGCACTCACCGAGTTGGGAACGACGTTCATCAAGTTGGGTCAGATTCTCAGCACGCGTCCGGATTTGGTGGGCCCCGAAGTGATGCAGGAATTGGCCATGCTGCAATCTGGTACGCCTGCTGATTCTGAAGAAGTGGTACGGGGCATCATTGAAGATGAGCTGGGGGCCTCCGTCGAAGAACTTTTTGCCGAGTTCAATGGGGTGGCTGCGGCTTCTGCGTCAATTGGTCAGGTGCACTTTGCGACCTTGCATGACGGAACTCAGGTCGTGGTTAAGGTGCAGCATGCGGATATCGAAAAAACGATACGCAGCGATTTGGACATTATGCATGCCATCGCCCAGCTCGCTGAGACGTATTCCGAAGATGCACGCCGTTTCAAACCGGTAGATACGCTAGAGGAGTTTTCCCGTGCTTTATTAACGGAGTTGGATTTTACGCAGGAGCGTCGCAGCCTCGATCGTTTTGCCGATAACTTTGCAGGAGATGATAACGTCTTTATTCCGGCAGCTTATGCGGATCAGTCTTCTCGCCGCGTTTTGACCATGGGCAAGCTCGACGGCATTAGTTTATCGAATGCAGAAAAGTTGACGGAACAAGGTTACGATTTGAGTCTGTTGGCGGAACGCGGTGCAAACATATTTCTGGAGATGATTTTTCGAGACGGCTTCTATCATGCTGATCCCCATCCGGGCAACATTTTTGCTTTGCCAGGTTCCACGATTGGCCTTTTAGATTTTGGCATGGTGGGACGTATTGACGAAAAGCTGCGAGAGCAATTCGAGGATCTTATGATCGCCGCCAGTGATCAAGATTCTCTAGGGCTATGCGATTCCATTTGTGCCCTCGGTTCTGCTCCGAAAGATTTAGATACCGATCAATTAAGAGTCGAAATGGGTGAGTATGTTGCGATCTATGGGGGCCAGTCGCTGGATGAGTTTGACGTGGGGGGGTCCCTAAATCGCATGATGGAGATCGTCCGTCGCTTTAATATATTACTGCCCTCTCGGGTTTCGATGCTGATCAAGGTTCTGGTGATGTTGGAGGGAACCGCGCGGGAGCTGAATCCCCAGTTCAATCTCGCCCAGATTCTTGAGCCGCATAAGAAGATGATCGTGAAGCGTCGTCTATCGCCGGTTCGTCTGATGAAAAAGGCACGCAGAAACGCAGCTGACTGGACGCGCCTCGCAGAAATGGCGCCTCGTGAGTTGGCTGATATTCTCAATCAAATAAAGCGTGGGCGATTCGATGTGCACCTCGAGCACCGAAAGCTGGACGTGCTGATCAACCGTATGATTACCGGAATACTCACGGCGGCCCTGTTTATGGGTTCTGCATCGATCTTGAGCAACAAAGTGAAGCCCACCTTTCATGAAGTATCAATTTTTGGCTTCAGTGGATGTGTGGTCGCTGTTTTTATGGGGTTTCATTTGGTCAGGGCGATCCGTCGTTCACGTGACTGAATGAGAGGGTTTGCGTTAATTCCGCGCGACTGGTTAAACTGGCGGCCTTGTCGGTTTTGCCTTGTCGCGTCTGGCGTAATGATTGTTTTTGAAGGGAATTGCTTTGGACCTGCTTACTTATTTTGCATGGGGTGTCTTAGCCCTCATGTTTTGTATTGTCGTGGGGCTATTGATTTGGCTCGGCGGCTTGCCGGGTAAAATCGCCAAACAGCATCATCATCCTCAAGCCGCTGCAATTGAAGTGTGTGGCTGGCTAGGGATTCTGTTAGGTGGGATTGGTTGGCCTATCGCAATGGTGTGGGCTTTTACGAATCCCGCTTCCGTTATTGCACAGTCAAGCCAGGCGGGAAGCCAGGCCGAAGGCGGCGCGGAGCAAGTGAATTATCTGGAGCAACGGGTGAGCAAACTGGAAAGTGAGCTTGCTGAGGCAACGAAACAGGGAGGTGACAACGCATGATTGCACTCGCCGCTATTGCATACATCGCTTTGATTGCCATCTGTTACAAAGCTTTTCGTATCAAACCTAATTCTGTCAACGTTGGCTTGTTCACGGCCCTGGGTTTTGTGGTATTGGGAATCATTCTCGTGCTTTGGAAATTCTCTTCCCCAAGTTCGACCCATCTCATGGTTTCGCGATACACCGTACCCATCGTGCCCCAAGTAAAAGGGCCCATCTCCAAAATCGTGGCCCAGCCGAACGTCCCTCTCCGTCAGGGAAAGGACGTGCTTTTTGAAATTCAAAAAGATGTATATGAGTTTAACCTGCGTCAAGCGCAGGGTGCCCTGAAGTCGGCTGAAAGCAATTTGGGACTCTTGGAAGCAGCCATCCGCGTTGCCGAAGCTAATGTGCGTAAACTGCAGGCCAGTCTGGCGGTCTCGGAAGCCGAACTAAGTGCTGCCCAAGAAACGCAAAAAATTAACGCCGGAGCGATTGCAAAAATTAAGGTAAAGCAGCTTACCGAAGCGAACAACGCGGCTGCGGCTGCCGTGGATCAAGCAATTGCATCGAAGGAACAAGCCGAGCAGGCATTGCAGGTTGCGCGTGAGCAGATCGCCAGCCTGAAAGCGGCAGAAGATGCGGCCCAATTCAATTTAAAGCAGTGCACGGTTTACGCACCCGCCGATGGCTTTGTGACGCAGTGGACTGCGCGCGAGGGGACGATGACAGATACTTCTTCGGGATCGCCCATCGGCACGTTCGTGGATACCACGCAGACCTTTTTGCTGGCCACGTTCCCCCAAAATGTTTTGTCAAATGTCAAACCCGGTGATCCAGTCGAAATGACTTTTAAGACCGAGCCGGGTAAGGTGTTTACGGGTACGGTCCAAGACATTATCGCGGCCACTGGCGAGGGGCAAATTAGCCCATCCGGGAAACTGCTGTCGCCTGTGGATTGGGGCTCTAGCGGTCTCTTCTTTGTGCGGTTCCAAGCCGATGAGAAAGAGGCCGTAAACCAGCTCGCTTTGGGAACCGATGGAACCGTTTCCATTTATACCGATAAGGGAAAGCCGTTTCATATCATTAGCAAGGTAAGTGCGCGGATCAACGCGTGGATGTATTACCTGAAACCTTTTTAAGCGCAGGCATTAAGCCAAAGATATTATGTTGCAATTATATACCAACCGACTTTGTTTTTTGTTCCATGTCGCGGCTGTGGTTTTGCTACTGGGGTTTGCCGGGTGTAACAAACCTAAACCTGAGTTTCCGAATTCCCGTAAGGATCTCCAAAAGCCTTCGAGTAGTTGGAAAGACCGTGATCCGGTCGAGGTCAACGGGCAGCAGGTTGCAAGTCCGCCGGGCGATGCGCCCCAAGGGATGGTCTGGATTCCAGGCGGTGAATTTGTGCGTGGCAGTATAGATCCTTTGGCTAACGCCAATGAAAATCCGTTGCACCGCGTGCAGCTAGATGGGTTTTGGATGGACGAAACCGAAGTGACGAATGCTCAGTTTGAAAAATTCGTCAACGAAACAGAATATAAAACCGTCGCTGAAAAAGTACCAACGATGGAAGAAATCATGAAACAATTGCCGCCCGGTTCACCCCAACCGGATGAATCGTTGTTTGTGGCCGGTGCGATGGTTTTTACACCTCCCAAAGGCCCCGTTCCTTTAGAACGCTATGACTTGTGGTGGAGGTGGGTGCCCGGTGCCGATTGGAAACATCCCAAGGGCCCCGATAGTAACTTGGAAGGCTTGGAAGATCATCCGGTTGTGCATGTTTGCTTCGACGACGCCCTGGCCTATTGTGAATGGGCAGGCAAACGCTTGCCCACCGAAGCGGAGTGGGAGTTCGCCGCTCGTGGTGGTGAAGAAGGAAAAATGTTTGTTTGGGGAGACGCGCCGCTCTCCGAAACAAAACCGCAGGCAAATATCTGGCAAGGAGACTTTCCTTATAAAAATAGTGCCGTGGATGGATTTGCAGGAACAGCACCAGTGAAAGCGTTCAAGCAAAATGGATTTGGACTTTATGATATGTCCGGTAACGTTTGGGAATGGTGCAGTGACTGGTATCGACCCGATACCTATGCCCGCTTGAAGATGACGGGAAACCAAGTCTTTGAGAATCCTCTGGGTCCCGACAAAAGTTACGATCCTCGAGAACCTTATGCACCGAAACGAGTTTTGCGGGGTGGTTCGTTCCTTTGCAATGATTCCTATTGTTCGGCCTACCGGCCCAGTGCGCGTGGTAACCAAAGCACCGATTCGGGGATGTCGCATTTAGGTTTTCGTTGCGTGCAGGATCCGCAGAGTGCCGATTCATTCGGGCCACAGCCTGACCCCAAAAAGAAATAGCGTATGTAGCGCTAGGCAAGTGGCACTTTCCGTACGTCGTTGTCAGTGGCTCAACAACAGCGCCCTCTCAGAAAACACGAATCTTGCGACCCTGGTCGCTGGTAACGGGAAGTACAAACGGTGGGTACCGGAGCTTACCCGCTTTCGATAAGCGCTCAGGCTTTTCGCTTGCATAAGCTAATCGGAACGCGGATCCGGAGCGGTGTCCATTGTGGGGGAAGCGAGCCAGCCGGATTAATTAGGAGGGCTTGTATAATCGGCCCTGTGAACCGCAGATGGTGGGCTCGCTACGGAATGCATTAAGCCGTTAGATTGGCACGGTCGAATTTACTAATAGGCCGCCGTACCTACCCTTTTCCCATTTGATGAATGGGTTTCTCTCTGCGCGTTTGTCACCAAAACGGCGATGCCAACCAATCTCTCACAAAAACAAATTTGGTGTTGCCTAGGCGTTGTCTGGGTCTTGTGGATGAGCGCGACGGGTTGTCGTAGCATCACCCAGCGTGCCAATTGGCATCCCCCAGAAGTGATCGCTCCAAAGTCCATGCACTTGCTCTCCGGCGAAAAATCACCGCCCTGGGAAAAGGCCTATGCGGAGGCGGTAAGCCGAGATAAAGCCGATCAATCCAGCTGTGTCGACTATTATTATCGAGCTGCGGTTCTCGCTTGGCCTTGTGTCGATTATGACCTCCGCAACAAAACTCAATTGAATGTGCGGGCCCGGGAAGTCTATCACTCCTCGCTAATTAAAATGGTGGAACGAGGCCAGTGTTTCGACAGGTTCGACCCGCAGAAGGGGCTCGTAATCCAAATGCAGGATGGCCCGCATACGGTACCTGTTTTGGTGAAAGGCTTTCCTTGGCGGCCCCTCGAAATTGACCGGTTGGTCGCTGTCGGCAGCTATGAGACAGACGATGTAACCCGCCAGTACCGGGCCAAAGGTTTGGGGGTCCCATTGGTGGCCGTCCATAAACAAAGACCTGGGATTCCTTTCCAAAGGCAACAACAGACCTATTCTGCGACGCTGCTTCTCCGGCCCGGTGATCAGCCTCAAGATACCTTTACTTTGGAACTGGTGGATTCGTTAAGATTTGGGACGACCGAAATACAAGGCCGGGAAGTACCCATACAGCGAGATTTAACAGCCCCTATCGCGTACGTGCTTAAAGATGTGGATGACCACTACATCAGATCTTTCGTGCAACCGGGTTCCAACAGTGTGAATACCGGTCTGTTCATGATTGAACCTTATCAGCCAGGCAAGATCCCCTTGGTGTTTGTGCACGGTCTCTTGTCGGACCGATACACATGGGCCAATATGGCTAACGAATTACGAGCCAGGCCGGATTTGGTTGCCAAGTATCAGGTACTAGGTTTTGAATATTCGACCGGTGAGCCTTTCCTCTCTGGCGCTGCCATATTACGCAGGCACTTGACCGAACTGCGTTTGAATTATGATCCCGAAGGTTGTGAACCAGCCATGTCAGAGATCGTATTGGTGGGGCATAGCATGGGTGGGCTCGTCGCCAAATTACAGATTTCGGCTTGTGAGAATCAGCTTTGGGATACGGTTTCATCGCTTCCATTTAATCAGGTTGTGATGTCGCCGAAGACGCGTAAAAATTTAGGAGAGGCGTTTTTCTTTGAGCCGGTTCCCTCGATCTCTCGAGTGATTTATATGGGCACCCCACATCGCGGATCGCCGTGGGCGCGGCGACCGGTAGGCCGACTAGGATCTTGCCTAGTTGAAGATTCGGATGAAACGACACGGGCTCATGAACAGGTTATTAAAGCCAACCCCGGCGTATTTTCGAAAGAATTCTCAAGACGCATTCCAACAAGTATTGATCTGTTGCGTCCAGAGAGTCCGCTGCTCTTGGCGATGGACAAGTTACCAACCAACCCATGTGTGCCCCAACATTCAATCATTGGCTCCTGGGTGCCGATGGTAGGTGCTGGGATGTCTGACAGTGTCGTGCCTATCAATAGCGCAATCCGAAAAGGAGCGCAATCAGAATTGATTATTCATGCCAAGCACACCAAATTGCATCACTCGGACGCGGGGGTCTGTGAGATTGTGCGTATTCTCAGATTGCACACCCAGCAGTGCCAAGAAGAACAAGCTCCCACGACAAGATCGCCTTCCGGTGAATTCGAATTATTGCCGGAAAGCGGAAGTGGACTTAATTAGCGCAGCGGCGGCAATGACTTCTGCCATGAACGCGTGGATCGTTGCGGGTTTCCCCCAGACCATACAAGTTCGTTTCTACGCTTGCTAAGGTTTTACCGCCATGCGTTGAAGGCGTCGCTTTTCTGAGCCGAGTGGAACTATCTTGGTGGCATTCGGCAAACGAACAAACTCAATAGAGGCGAGAGTTGCGGCTAAACAGAGTGTTGTTTCAAAGCATGTGCTGGGGTGTCTTGAGAATTGGATTCGACGTTAAAACAAGTTTTGCGGTGGGGAATTAATAATGCCTGATGGAAAAAACGCGTTGCAAGATCTTTTGGAAACACTGACGCAAGATAGCGAAGAATTAAAGGTGCAGATTCACCTCGCGGAAATAGAAGCACGGGAAGAGTTTCAGCGTTTATCTGGCAAGCTCGATGAGCTAACGACGCAATTTGAACCAGTCAAAGACGTGATCGCGGATTCAGCCGATGGCGTTGTTTCTGCACTGACGCTGGCCGCGAAAGAAATGCAGGATAGTTTTTCGCGAATTACAGAATCTTTGAAGGGTACGCGCTAAACCGGCAGGTCTGTAAATAGACATGACGGCCAGAATCATAATTAACAGTATCGCTCCGCAAGGCATCGATCGCGGGTTAGGCATGCTTTTTCCTGCGTTCGGCTGACAGCGATTGTTGGGAGATAAGTTTCATCCGCCAGCAAGCTTTCAGTGCCCGGAGAGAAGTTCTAAAAGTGACTTCCGCCTTTCACGTGCGTTTAAACTGACGATCTACTTATCCTCAGACTGGATGAAATTGATGGATGATATTACAAGAAAACATGACGCCGAAAGACTTTTTTTGAAGACGCTTCAGTCCCAAGACGAGGAACTTGCAGGCGCGGGACGTGTCTTCATGGAAATGATGCACGCCAGAACGGAATTAACTGATTTAGGGGAGTGCGTCGCCGTTTTTGGCTCGGCTCGTTTTATGGAAGGGCACCCCTACTACGACTTGGCACGCGAAACGGGGCGTCATTTGG
>JAAEPL010000225.1 GCA_024232675.1 Planctomycetaceae bacterium | reverse complement strand
CCGAAACCGCCACCACCACCAAACCCACCGCTGCTGGATCCACTTCCGAACCCTCCGCCGCTCCAACCCGAGCTTCGTTTTTTCGGTTTTGGCAGTTTCGGCGTCGTATAGCTGTAGGTCTTATGAAAGGTGCAATGCTGGCAGCTTTCTGTCACGCGTACCTTACCGGTGCGTCTTTGGGTAGATCTACGAATCGTCGCAGAAACTTTATTCCGAGTTCGGTAACGACACTTCGGACAGTTGGAATATCTGGTAAACCAGCTACCGTATCGAATCTTCAGTACGTGCTCACAGACCATGCAGGCCCAAACGTCGTAATCAACGCTACCAATCCGCTCTTCAATTATCTCCGGCGGATCAAGAAAAGAGTCGTCTTTCTGTTCATCCAGAAACACCATTTCGGACTGGCAGTGTTTGCAATGCCTTTCACCATAACGCACTTTATGGCGACTCCAAAGAAACATGATTACCCCCACACCAAAGATTCCACCCAATCCAAAGATGAGGAAAGGAAAGGGAGAATTGGTTTGAGCACCAAGCCGCAAACGCTCTTGGGTATTGGTTTGCCCTTCCAGACGATCGGCTAAATCTTGATAGCCTAAAATATCTCTAGCGGCAGCGAATGCTCCGCCAAACATCGCGCCGGCAGCATCATTTCGCTTAAAACGAGCGACCATTTTCTGGCGAGCTATTTGTTCGCATTTGCGATAGTTTTCTTCCGTACCGAGACCCTCGCCTATCGCGATATAGGCTGTCCGTTGATTGAGCGCCGCAAAAACTAGCAGCCCATTGTTTTCGGTGGCCGAACCAATCTTCCATTTATTGAAATAGGCCAGCGCGAAATCCTCTGGCGTCAAACCACGAGCGTCCTGCACAGTGAGTACCACCAACTCCGATTTTTGAAATTTGCTAATTTCTTTTGCCAACTCCTCCAATTGCGATTTTGCAAAATCAGGAATAATGCGAGCGTGATCAACGACCTGTGCACCCGCCACTGGCCCGGGGATCTGATCCAAGGTTTGGGCTGTCAACAGCAGGGGTTGCCACCCAAAGAGGGTTAAAAAAAGTAAAAAAGAGGAGCAGCAACGGTTCATTCGATTCCCTGAAAAGTAGAGCTCACATCTTATGTCAGAGGCGAAGGAACGCCAAATCCCACTTGCAAGGCTGCAAAAAACAGCTCCCCTCGCGGGGAAAGGCGACTAGGCAAAAACTAAACTCCCGAAAACAATAGACTTTTCGAACTGTCGTCCTCCCAAGTATCCAGCAATATGGCCATCGCGGTTTTAATTTCTTCTCCTGCCGAAGCCGAAAGATTTACAGCCATTGGTTTGGACCTCGCGGCTCGATTAGATCAATCGGTGGTTTTTCTGTGCGTCAAACCCACGGTATCCGCAAGTGAAAAGAAGAAGCCAGACTCTGGTAAACCAAAACCAGCCGTCGAAAATGGCGGCACTCCACCCCAAGCGGAATCCGAGACCGTGTTCCGAGAGTCCACGTCTTATGTCAAAGCGACACGTGAATGGCTCGTCAAACACCTTGGCACCATGAGCTTTGGATTTGTGGCGACCGACGTGTTCGAGGTTCCCTGTGGTGTTGAAGGGTTGCGAGTTTGGCTTACCCAACATCACGAATCCAACCAGTTGGGTCACTTCGAAATTGATACGCTGTTTATTCCCATGTTGCGGGGGGCTGGATTGGAACATGCTCGCGCTCCCAAGGAACGCCTTTTCGAGATTTCTCAACTGGAGACGGTTTTCATCAATGTGGACCAATCCTGTTCCACTCGCCTGCCACTCAACAACATTGCGATAACCGGTCAAACTGAAACCGATGTCTTAAACGCCAGTCGATTCGCTCGCCGTTTCTCTGGTGTGCGCGTTCGTCGACTGCAAGCAGACAATACTGAGCAAGTTGAGGATTGCGTCATTCTCGGTATTCCTGGGAAAGCACAACAAACTCGGATTGATAACCAACCGCGTTGGAAGGCATTGAAGAAGGATGAAAACATCCCCGTTTCGATGATCTTAAACCCGGCCGATTCTTTGGGAGAGCGTATCAACTCGGCGGTCGACGATAAGCTTCGTCATTGGTTTCGTGCGTATCAGTTATCTCGGGAAGACCGCATCAAGCTGTCGGGTAAACTGGAAGCAGGGGCAGCCTCGTCACCCGAGTTTATTTTGTTCATGGGGGTTGCCACCTTCCTTGCTTGCATCGGTCTGATCCAGGATTCCGCAGCCGTCATCATCGGTGCCATGCTGGTCGCACCCTTAATGACTCCCCTACTCGGAGCCGGTTTGGCAATGATTTATGGCAACCGCCCGCTATTTTTCAAGGCCCTACGTTCGATCACGTTAGGGGTCATGATTGCCTATGTGATCGGCACCATCTTTGGCTTACTATCGCTGGCCGTTCCCGATTATTTATTTGCCGGAAATGGTCTCGTTCTCACCAACGAAATGATCGCTCGTTCACAGCCCAATTTACTGGATCCTTTTATTGGGTTTGCCGCTGGATTAGCAGGCGGATTTGCAATTGGTCGCGATGGGCAAATTGGAACGGTGGCGGGGGTCGCGATTGCCGCAGCCTTGGTGCCACCGATCGCTTCCGCGGGATTGGAGACGGCACTTGCACTGCACTGCACGATTCTTGATGGGAATCTGATGACATTGATTGAGCTTGTCAAAAAAGACCCTGGCTCAATTTTGGCGAGTCATGATTTATTGAACGATGCACCGCGTGCCACCACCCACGTGCACCTTATTTCCGCACCCCTGATCCTGTTTGCCTTAAACGCGTGTGCCACCATCATAGGCGCTTTTATTGGCTTGCGGATGGTCGGCATGCATCGCACCTCCAGAGCACGTACATCGCGGAACTGGGTTTTTACATTACTGATGCTGCTGATCTCCATCATTCTGTTGTTAATGCTGTTACCCTTAATCATGTTTTAGGGAACTCGAGGAACCACGTTTCTAAAGACGGCGCATAAAAAAAGGCCTGAGTCGATAATCGACTCAGGCCTTTGAAATACGGCATCACGGCTATTTTAATTGCGAGTTGATATTGGCCTGTTTAGCGCCAGCTGAGTAAATCGCCGGTTCATCGATTCCGTCCCCATCCCAGTCCCCTACGACAGGTAGATCACCACGTCCTCCCATTTCGAAGACTTGGTCTGCCGCGTCCTGTTGGTAATTCCCATTAGAATCAATGACCCAAGAGCCGTCGCGGAAGATAGCGATCTCTTCTACGCCATCGCCATCGAAATCTCCCACCAGGGGAATATCACCCTCTGCTCCAAAGCGGAACTCTGGATCATCGGTTCCCAACTGGCCATCACCATTCAAGTCCAGTTGCCAGACACCGCTGGAGAACATACCGATGGTACGAATACCGTCTCCGTTCCAATCGCCTGTAACCGGTGTATCTTCTTTATCGCCATATCCAAAAACATGGTCGATGACATCGACTCTGGCAGCCCCGAAGCTGGTCAACCGCATCGTCCTTGCACCCCCGGCAGCTTCTACCACCAATGGTGGAATG
The DNA here is from genome assembly GCA_024232675.1 of Planctomycetaceae bacterium. Classification (GTDB taxonomy): domain Bacteria; phylum Planctomycetota; class Planctomycetia; order Pirellulales; family Pirellulaceae; genus CAJQPP01. Next base: position 6,544 of record JAAEPL010000225.1, on the reverse strand, counting down.
TTTTTGGGCCGTGTCATGGCTTGATTGTCCGGATCGGGAATACCCGGTTCCGATTCGATCGCCATTTCATCGCCTTCCCACGCAGGACCATAAATGCCTATGTCAGATTTACCATCGCCATCCCAATCACCTACGACGGGTCGATCATCCACATCCCCCAACCGGGCCATCAAGTCGTCAATGTCCCAAGTACCGTTTCCGTTTAGATCGATCATCCAATAACCGTCTTTATAGACGACCAATTCGTCCGATCCATCGCCGTCGAAATCACCGGATAGCGGTAGCCCCCCGATCATTCCAAAGAAGGTATCTTCTTCTTCGACGATGTAATTACCATTCTCGTCATGGGTTGCAAATGTCCACGTACCCGCGCTCATGTCGTAGCGATTCCAGTCCTGTTCGGCCAAGGTACTGGTCTGCAACCAATTAGGTTCTGCGGTCGCAGATTCCGCACCACGCGGAGCACCGCCATTAACCACGCTAAGGTGCCAAGTATAGGCATCACCCACCGGCAAAGCTTCGGCCACGATCCCACGGCCTCCACCGACAAAGGCGGTGAAATTTGAAGATTGGCTACCCGCCAGTCCCAAACCTGGAATCAGAGGCAATCCCGGTGGCACGGGAGTCGGAATACGGGTTGGCGGATTCGGTGTTGTCGGAGGCAGGCCCACCTCTTCGGGCACCGCGCGAACCTCGCTGAAATTGTTCATCAATGACGCTTGACCGGCATTTACTCGCACATTCACGACCGAGTCCATTAACTGCTCGCCCGAAAAAGTAGATAACAGCAACGATTGAGTGGCGGCATCAAATTCGGTGTTAAATGTGAAGCCAGTGGTCGTGCCCGGTGTGTCATTAGCGTCAGAAAACCCAGCAGGTTGCGATTCCAAAACAATGTAATTTCCGGCCTGCAAACCGCCGAAGCGATAAGTCCCATCGGTTCCTGTTTGCACCCAAACTTGGGCATCTGGATTTTCACCGAGATGCGTGTAATCACTCCCTAGAACTTCACTTAACGTCACCGGACGAGGGGTCGTGCTGCCATTCACTGGATCGATGTACCACCACAACTCCATCCGCACACCAGAGATTGGCGTGTCAATTCCGGGATCGTAAGTGGCATCGCGAAGATTGCGGTAGCCATCCGGGAGAAGGCCGTCTGCGGTTTGGAATGCTGGCCCATCTTCCCAAACACGCCCGGCTATCTCGGCTGCCTCTTGCTCGCAGAAATTATAGTTAACCAAGTTCTGCCCGCTGTCGATCACGACATCACCAAGCATGTTTTCGGAAGCAGTTCCCCCGCCCGATCCAACCGTTTGCCCAGCCGAAAAATAATCAGCAGGCTGAATCTCTCGAACCGAATAGGCACCCGGTAAAAGTTGATCGAACTGGTAACTACCTTGTTCGTCGGTAGTCGTCTCTCCCACGACATTCCCGTTTTGATCCAGCAATTGAACGGTCACGCCCGCCAAAGGCGCATCTCCTTGGCTGGCGTCAAAGATACAATCACCATCAGGATCGAGATGCACAAACCCCTGAATCGAGGCTAGGCGGATTTCACCGAAATCGTAATCGACGCCCTGCTCCCCGCCACGCACGGTGATATTCGTATACTCGTCACTCTGTGTCGTTTCACCAACGACCAATCCTCCTACGCGTCCAATCGATTCTTTACCATCAACGTAATCGGCAGGTTGTATCTCTCGGATGCTATAGGTTCCAGCTACGAGATCAGTAAACTGGTAAAACCCAGCCTCATCCGTTTTCTGCGAAGCAATTAATTCCCCGGAATCATTAAACAATTCAATGGTTACACCAGCAATTCCGATTTCTTTTTCGCCCTGGCGAATCCCGTCATTATTGACATCGAACCAAACCGTTCCACTCAACTCAGCTGGTACGTGTTCGCAGAAATCATAGTTCACCGCTTGGTTACCGGACTGCAATGTGATGCCGTTGAGTTGTCCACTGGCGGATTGACCTACCGTGACCCCATTAATAACACCCGGCATGGCTCCACCATCTAGATAGCCTTGCGGAGTGTACTCACGCACGGAATACTCCCCGGGATCTAGATTTTCAAACGCATAAAACCCGTTCTCATCGGTGGTGACGGATTCCATCACAAGACCGTTACCGTCCAACAATTCCAGAACGACTCCCTCCAAGGGTCGGTCTCCGTTCATGGGTTCGAATACGCAATTTCCATTGATGTCCGCATGCACAGTCCCGGAAATGGAACCCGGTTTTAGCTCACCGAAATTGTAATTAATCCCTTCGGTACCTTCTAAGAGGTTTACAAACTCGAATTCGTCGTTATTCGATTTCCCGACGTTTTGCCCAAGCACGGTTCCCAGAGAATCTTTTCCGTCAATGTAATCCGTAGGCTGAATTTCCTTGATGCTATACGTACCCGCGTACAAACCTCCGAAGGCGTATTGACCACTGGTATCCGTTATTGTCTCTGATACCAGATTACCGCCTGCATCAAATAGTTGGATGGTAACTCCACCGATTCCCGGCTCGTTTCCATCCAGCATGCCATCGTTGTTCAAATCATGCCAGACAATCCCCTGCACTGCTGCAGGCCGGTGCTCACAAAAATTATACATCGTCCCCGCATCACCAGACGACAGCTCCACTCCAACAAATCGGTCGCTGACCGGCGAGAACCCACTTTCAATTCCATTCACCTGTCCCACATGTTCATCGCCGTCCAACAACCCGGCGGGCTGTACCTCGACGATGGAGTAAGATCCTGGCACCAGTGAGTCAAACTCGTAGTAGCCCTCGGCATTTGTCAAACTCGAGGCAACTAAATTACCTTGGATATCATACAGCTCTACGGTGACGCCTTCGATTCCCTGATGATTTGGATCCAAGGGATCGAGGCATTCCCCTTCCGGGGTAGCCAACGTCACATAGCCGTTAATGGTGGCCGGTTTCAATTCCCCAAAATTGTATTCCACACCGTGATCGTCAGGCCGTAATTCGATGCTCTTCACACCGTCATTTACGAGCGTACCCACTTGCACACCACCGATTGTACCGACGGCATCTTTGCCATCGACGAAACCGACCAACGGATTGGAGCCCTCGGGGTAATTATTAATTTCTGTGATTTCATAGACCCCGGGCGGTAGCGAGGTTACCTCGTAATGCCCATTGGCGTCGGTGCGAACGAAGATCGGCGCAGTATCCGCAAAGGGGTCGATCCCAGTCACATCCCCGGAACCGGTTCGCGTGACCTGAATTAAAACGTTGGCAATCCCCTCTTCACCCGAATCAAAAACACCGTCGTCATTGCGATCATGCCAAACGTTGCCTTGAATGGAGGCTGGCTGGACCTCGCAAAAATTATAATTCTCTGCAACGGTGCCGCCTAACGGTATATCAATATCTGCGATGACGTTAGGAGCGCCCGCCGCATCATCAGAGACAACCCCCGAATTCACACCCGCCACCTGCCCAGCAACCGCACCGACGTCGAGGAAGCTGGCCGGCTGGCTTTCCACAATCCGGTAAGTACCTGGCGTCAGCCCGAGGTCCGCGTTGAACTCATAACTACCCTGGCCGTCGGTTTGCGTGCCTGCCACGCTTTCATAAACCCCGGTATTCAGGTTCAATTTTTGCAGTGTGATGAAGACACCGCCAATCCCAGATTCGTTATTATCATGCTCGCAGTTCAAGTTCTCATCATGATAGACGGAACCGGAGATCGTGACGGGCTTCGGCACCAATTCAAAAGCATCAATCGCACCTGCCGTACGGTTCCCATTTCCCTCTTGATTGTCTCTAACCAAGTCGAGGGTACCGCCCGATAGTTCTTCGCCTTCCGCCAACAGAAGATCGTACTCATCAAAAAACTTACCGGAACTTTGAGTTTGGGACTGCCCATCGCTGAGCGTCGTTTGAATGGTTACATCCAACGGCGTGAAATCGTAATTTTCATCGACGAAGGTTGCATCAAACAACGTGCCTTCGAATTCCACGCCTGATGCGATTTTATCATTACGAAGTGTCTCCACTTCGTCGACGTCTACCGTGAAGGCCAACCTGTCTCCAGCGTGAAAATCACGCACGTCAACCGTCATTTGCAGACCATCTGCCGAGACTTCCACGCCAAGAATATCTTCTTGACTAATCCCTATCGAACCGGCGGTATTAAATTGGAAACCATGGAACTGGCCAGCCCCAGGCATGGCACCATCGACATCAAAGAACATATCCCCTTGGGAAAGTCCGCCACTTAGATCTTGGTCCCCATTGATTACGAATTGAGTCATCTGGGTAGATGCCGCCCCGCCTTCGAAAGTTACCTCAAAGTAATCCGGAGTCGTGTCTTGACCAAAATCATCTTCGAGATAGGTGATACCGGCGATCACTGGATCGGCATCCAGCAATTGTCGCGGCTCCATTTTCTCGAAGTGACATCGTCGTTGAATAGAACGTTTGGCGTGAGCGGCATCGATACGTGCTTTACGGCCGCGTTTAAGATGATTGAAAAGTCCCAATTCAGTGCCCTCCATGAACAGCTGTCAGGTTATCATGCGACCTCGATCATTCCGTTGATCGCAATGGTGGATGTCTGTGCGTTATGGGAAACGCTCAGTATTTAACGTTGAAAAGTATTGAGATCGTCCAGCAACGCAGTCTTCTCAGTGGCCCAGATACGAACCTGAGTGTCATAGCTACCGGAAACTAAAATATTGTCTTGGAAATCCAGACTTGTGATGCTCCCATTGTGTCCAATAAGGGCACCCACCTGCACGAAATCATCTAAGCTCCAAACATAGATCGTGTTATCACTCCCGCCGGTTGCGAGCAAACCATTTCGCAACACACACAGCGAAAACAACTTCCCATTATGTTCAGGTAAGGTACGGACGTCATTCGTATTATTGAGATCCGTAATGCGAATCAGGCGGTCGTCGCCACAGCTCACAAGTTGGTTGTTATCCGTAATGGCTAATTGTCTGATGCGCTGACGATGCAGCGGTAAGGTCGCTTTGGAAACGCCATCTTCGACATTCCAAATTTCCACATTTCCATCGCGTCCACCGGCGGCCAACAGTTCGTTGTTAGGTGAAAAAACAACGGACCTCATATCCCTGCAACTCGCGACTAAAGACTTCAGTACCTGCCCCGATTTGACGTCGTAAATTCGCACAATGTTTTCGAAACCAACCGTCGCCAGTTTGGAGCCATCTTTCGACCAGGCAACATCTACAATGGCGGCCGGATGCTCGGCGATCACCCGTGGTTTCTTTCCTTCAACCATATTCCAAATCACCAAACGGCGGTCATTACCAGCCGTAGCCAGAAGAGCACCGTCAGGCGAAAAATCTGCTACACGCACCCAATCGGTATGCCCCGAGAGATGCTGTTCAAAATCACGTCGGGAACGATCGTAAAGGCTCACGACATGGTCATCACCGACCATTGCAATTAATGGGCCCGAAGGTTGTATACTGACGCTAGTAATGACCGGCGATTTTTTCGTTGCGGGATCAGCTTCCGTCTTTATGTAACTGCTCGACCAATCGAGACTGTTTTGACGCGTAACCTGGGCAACGAGGGTGGCCGACATGCCAAAGCTCAACGCGGCAAAAAAAACGCACATCAACAATCGGTAGCAAACCATTCCCAACACTCCTCAAACCAGCTAATGATTAAGGTCGCCCCAAAACGCGTATCTTATGGCGCAATGGTGGCAACCTTCTTTTCAGATATCGGACCGGACTCCGGCCACGGTTAGTGTTTGTTGGAGAAAGAAAACCGCCGCCTGCTAAAGTATTCAGGTAGGTAAAAGCAGGCAAAAGAAACGGCTCACAAACGTCACAGCTTGATGCAGACTGCGTGCAATGCTGCCAATTAATTGGGACAAGGGAAAGATCGCGAAAAGGGCAATAAAACGACTTGCGCCGGGGAACAGATGCCAGCACTTAGCGGGCCACCAGATCAGTTTGCATTCAATGACGCCTGCTGCCAATCCATTGGATTGACTCGATAGTATGCCTGCAATAATTGAAACAGGTCAGCATGATGCTGTGACAGTTGATACGGTTCTTCGAAGTACATTTCAGATGTCACGGCAAAGAACTCTGCCATATTGGTTGCCGCGTAGGGATCCAAAAACGTGTGCCTGCCCTGTCGCACTGCCAATAGAAGTGCGTGATATTCCGAAGTCACAACCATTTTCCAGCGTTCCATCATGGCTTCGTCCTCGAAGGAAACGTTCCCCCCCATCTCCCCGTCCAATCCGTCCAGAGCGTGGGCAAATTCATGGATCACTAAGTTCCGGCCGTCACCTTGGTTCCGTCCTCCATAAACGACATCTCGCCACGACAACACAATGGGACCACCCTGCCAGGCTTCTCCGGATCGATGCTCCTCATCAATAAGCCAACCCGAATCGGATTGTCGTCGAAAGGATTGGGGATAGACGAGGATCGTTTTCACGTTATCAAAGTAGAAATCATCGACCCCTAATAGCATCAGGCCGGCTTGGGCAGCGATGGTTACTTTCATCTCTTCCGTCAGT
>JAAEPL010000224.1 GCA_024232675.1 Planctomycetaceae bacterium | reverse complement strand
CCAGTGCCGCACGGCATGGTTCGTCGAGTTTTGTAACAAGACACTGGCCATTAGCTCACAAACGTCGTCAACGAATGTAAATGCATGTCGGTTCTTGACGGTGAATTTCTTTGCGTGCAGCCAGCTCAAGTTGCTCACGCATGTTAGCGTTGCCAACCGCCGCGCGCTGGCAGGTTGGCTCTGGGTGTCGAACAACCGGCGGCTCAATCAAAGGTTCCATCATTTCACTCTCGAAAGATTGTGCCGTTGTCGCGCGGGATCGGGAACATCAAACTGCTCATTGATAATTCACACCGCTTTTCCAGCACACAGACTCAGACGATCGAGGCACTCTCAATTCACTGAGTCCAAGAAAAGACTGACCGCATCAGCCCGCCTGTTGAAGCGCACAGGAAAGCCGTTCAACAAGCCATGCGGCACCTGTCCATCACATTAACCATGGATACCTGGGTGCATCTATCCCCCGGGCAAGAGGTCGAGGCAGTCAGGCGACCGGGACAAATGCTTGACCGTCCCCAGAACCAGCCGCCAACCTTGCGGGCCAGGGGAACCGACCATCATGTAGCAAAACCCTTAGATTGCGCGCTGCAGCTGGCGCAGCAGTCAGGACGCGAAAACGTGCCATGGCCTGCGAAACGGTGCGACAGCACTGGCAAGGGAGAGCATCAAAGAAAAACGCCCAAGCCCTTACAAATTGCGGGTTTGAGCGACATGAGTCCGGTCATTGCGACAGGATGCGAGAGTAGCAGCGGAGGGATTCGAACCCCCGACACGCGGATTATGATTCCGCTGCTCTAACCAACTGAGCTACGCTGCCATACGCCATGAATTAGCGACTCAGAAGGGTAGCAAATCCTCCTCTTTTGGGCAAGGGTTCCGAACCTGACGTTAGGTAGAAAGGGAGCTTCTCCAATGGAGACTCGCAAGAGCCCAGCTGAACGGGAGCGCAGCCAGCCGCATCGTGCGTGGGTTCCCCCCTTAAAACCCCGTCAACCGCGACTCCATTCGGCACAATCGACTCCCTTAACCGACCTCGCTGGCAGACGCCCATCCCCAACCCCCGATCCCCAGTTTAGACTGCGCGGCGCCGTCCTTGCCAAATCGCTCGCTGAAAGTGGGCCGGTCGATTCGCTCTATTGTCCGGGAAATCTTCAGGGGCAGGGGCGGCCAGAACCAGCGTATTGATATAATTGGTAAGATCGCGAAATCCCCGCTTCAATTCGCGGCGTTTTCGGTCGAGAGATTACGGAAGGACTTCCTTGGCGTGTCCCGATTTGCTACCCTAGCCCTTCGGCTGATACGGCGGAAACGCTGATCATCCCGGAGACGTGGCTGAGTGGTCGAAAGCGCCTGATTGCTAATTAGGTGAACGGGTCAAACTGTTCCGCAGGTTCGAATCCTGTCGTCTCCGCTTTCTTGATGATGTCTATCTCATCGCATGCAGGTTGCCAGCGTCCGCAACCTCTCTCGGTGTGCCCTCCACCACGCAAGCTGTTCCCCAGAAATTTACAGGCGTTACTGCTTCCACTTCCGCCTCGGCGTGAACAAACAGTTGGCGATTGCACCCTATTGAATGGTAGATTACTTACCATGTCGCCCCCCGATTCGGGATCCTTGGTTTACCGTCAAGCGTACCTGCCACGATACCGAAAAGCGGTTTACCAACATCCCATGGTTCACGTGGTGACGGTCACCATCTTGGCTGGCATTGGAAACGACTAAAAAACATCCAGCACTTTTTGAGATTCTTGTCCAAAATCGACCGACAAGTAGCGGAGTAACGGTATGGATGAAGAAAAGCATGAACAATTCACTCGGTTGTTAATTCAGCACGAGCCCGCCTTGATGCGTTGCATTCTGGTGGCAGTTCCGAACCGGTCGGATGCTCGCGACATCTTGCAGGATTGCTCGGTCTCGCTGTGGCACAAGTTTGGTAACTATGACCCCGAACGCGCGTTCGTACCCTGGGCACTGGGCTTTGTGCGCATAGAGATTCGTCGCTTTCTAAGAAAATCGGCTCATCAAAATCAACTTACCGAACGCGCCGCAGCTCTGCTCTTGGATGATCAAACCAAAACGGCTGCTCAACTTGAACATCGCGAAACCTATTTGCAGGAGTGCCTTGACCTACTGTCGAAATCCCGAAAAGAAATGGTCAACGGATACTATCGCATGGAATATTCGGTGAATGATCTTGCGGAACGGACGGAGCAAACCGTCGACGCCGTCTATAAATCGCTTCAACGAATTCGTCGTTCACTTCACGATTGCGTTGAATCGAGAATGCAAGGTGCCGAGGAATGAAACGAGCCATTAGCGAAAAATGGGAAACACTGATCCAGCGTCACTTGGATGGAATCACCAGTGATGAAGAAGTCAGGGAGTTATCTGAAAGGCTTGAGTCTTGTCCAGAAACACGGTCTCTGTATTTGAAGCTGCAACAGATTCATGCAATTCTCCTTAACGGTGAATACGACACACCATCGACCGGTGCTTCTGAGAATCGCCTGATCGAGTTAATTACTAATCTCGAGCGTTCCAGTCAGATGCTGCGAAAGCGTCGATTCCTGTTTAGCCTAGGTACCATTGCGGCGGCCGTGTTGGTGATATTTGGTTGCTGGTCAATCTGGATGAGTCCGGAAGGGGCCGTTGTGGAAATCGCCTCCATCCAAGGCGATGTGCAGTGGACAGGTGATGGCGGAAGCGTCATCGGGGAACTTCAGGAAGGGCAAGGGTTGACCGGAGGTACGATCGAAACGCGATCGCTCAATGCCGTTGTCGAACTGCGTTTTCGCGATGGAACGATCGTTTCGACCTCCGGCAGTTCGGTGTTAACGGTTGCCGATGCTGGTCAAAAGAAACTTTACCTTCGCTCAGGAATTCTCTCGGCTGATGTACAGGAACAACCGGCCGAATGTCCCATGATCATCGTCACACCTACGGCTCGTCTGGAAATACTGGGAACGCGACTTGATGTCGTAGCCAACCCCGAGCGGTCGAAGGTTTCAGTTCGGCAAGGGTTGGTTCGCGCGGTCCGTCTGTCGGATGGAAAATCCGTCAAAGTGGCGGGTGGCCATTCGGCGATCGCAGCGACCGATGCACGCAATGAGTTCCTCTCTCGACCGTCCGACCAAGCCGTACACACTTGGCAAGCAAATCTAGAGCAAGAACGAAAACAAGGAGAGGGGGAGTTTGTATCGGCCATGTTCGCATTGCGAATGGAAATTCGCGAAGCGTTGAAATCAGGAAAAGTGAATCGCGAACAGATTCGAGATGTCTACGGGGACCGGCTGGCGGAGGCTGCGAATACCGATGGCGTCTTGAAAGCCCAACCCAAACAGATCCGCCAAAGCAAATTTGGCAACGTCATCCAAATAGCGACTTTGCACGTCAATCGAGACCGACCGAACCCTGTTGTTTTAAACGAACAAAGCGTCTTTCGCGTGCAGGGGAAAGTGGCTGTCGCAACGGAAATCAATATTGGTTTCGCCGCCTTTGGAACAACCCGCGCAAGTGCAGGACGTTTTCTTGCTTCGCGAAATGTAACGGGTAAATTCGATGTGGAAATTCCCGTCCAGCAATTCCAACCGTTTCGAGGCCGTACCGCAGTAGATTCAGCCATTGGAATGGAGGTCTTTGTTTGGTTTTGCCTAACCTCTGATGTCGATGCTGAACTTGAGATTTCAGCTGTGGAATTAAAACCAGCTTCGAATTAGATCACACCTTAACACAACCATAACTGTCACTTGGGAGAACCTGAATCAGATGATTACTAATCAGCAAACACGAACTGTATTTCGACTGTTTGTGGCACTATTCGCCGTGGGGATTCACACGAATGTTTCGCTGGACTTGTCTTCTGCCCAAGAGATCAAATACGAAGACCGCATCGGCTCAAACAAAGACTTTGACATGTGCGAGAACTTCCGTTTCAAGCGAATCACCAAGCTCGTCAAAGACGGGAAAATATCACAACAACACGGATACAACATCTGGAAACGCACCCAATCAGACAAAGAAGCGGTCAAGAAAATCCTTGGCAAAGCGGTTGCGGCCAATGAGTTGACTCAGGATCAGGCCGACCGATTACTGCCCTTACTCGACATGGAAATGGTCTATTTTGACAGCCAGCATGGGCGTTTCGGCCAACCCAAAGTGCTGAAGAAAGCTCCCTTTCAGGCGGGGGAAGTCAGCGCAGAAAATCGCAACGCCGTTTACCAGCGGCTAATCGCGGCTAATGAGCAGGGTGACATGTACGATTTTGATGTGGCTTCCATCATGAGCCAACTGTATGCCGGATTCGATGCAGACAACGCCCCCATTGAGGAGGTGGCCCAATACCGGGGTGCCATGAACCCTCGGATCGCGCAAAGCGGCTCGCAGAATCGAGTCCTGCAAAACGCCCGAATGCAACGTGATCGTAAAAGCCAAAGAGGTTACGGCAAAGCAGAAATTTTGATCACCGACCCAGCTGAGTGGACTAAGAATCTTGAAAAGACAATCTACTCCGGGCCACAACCGGGTGAAACAGCCCCCTCATTAACAGCCGTCAATATGCGAGGGGAGTCGGCAGGCCGTGAATTTGATCCAGTGGAACTGGCGGGAGACAAACTTCACCTGATGTTCTTTGTCAGTAATTCGCGCACCTTTGGTCGATTCTTGGGGCCGCTGAGACAACAACTCCAGTCGATTGAAAAAAACTCGAAGCAACCTTGGGCAATGTCTGTCATTGTTTGCACTGACGATGCCAACGAGGCTCAGAAAGGGTTTGCGGTCCTTGACCAGCGTTATCCCGAGAAGCTCGTGGTGGGTCTATCCAAAGATGGCGCGGCTGGCCCCCCGGCGTATGGACTGGACAGGAACCTCACTGCGACAGTAATCGTTGTCAAAAATGGCAAGGTCGCACACAACTTTACTCATGCCGCCAACGCGTTTTATGCGCAGCCCCATATTCTGGGGGCCATTGCCAGTGCCATGGAAGTCGATCACGACACGCTCCGTAAATATATTGGTGAGTCGCCAGGAGATGCTGCGGAGGCGGCTGCCCGAAGAGGGCGAAACCAAAACCCAGGTGACGCTTCTCAGACTGCCGCAATTCGAGATTTTCGGAAAAAACTTGCTCCGCTCGTGCGGAATGGAAAAATAACACGAGCTCAGGCAGGAGAGCTCATGAGAGTTGCAAGTGATGAGAAAACGCTTCGCCGAAGCGTTGAGGAGATGGTCAAAACAAAAACGCTAACTCGGCAAGAAGGCGATTCGTTGTTGCCTGAAACTCCGGCGGACGACGCACCATCCACGGAAACGAATTCGTTAAAATGTCCGGTCATGACTTCCCGAACCGCAAAACGCGAGTGGTCAGCCTCCTACCAAGGAGGGCAGGTGTTTTTCTGTTGTAAAAACTGCTTAGCAAAATTCAAAGCGAATCCCGAAAAATACCAATCGGCTGCAAAACAGCAGATGGCTTTGAGCGGGCGGGACCGTGAGAAACGCGATCGCTAACGAATCAGATCCCTGCAGATTTCAGTCTTAATTAACCGCGGCTTTTTAGCAGCAACCCAATCATGAAAATATGTACTGCCATCCTGACGGCTGCTTCGGTGTGCCTTGGTGTCTGGATTCCGGTGGTGTCGATTGACACGTTGCGTCCCGCTGCCGAGGTTAAAGTCAAAACGATAAAGAAGCCAAGCGTCGAAACGGTCGACTTCAAAAATGACTTGATTCCCATGTTCACAAAGTTGGGATGTAATGCTGGGAAGTGTCACGGATCGGCGATCGGTCGTGGTGAATTCAAGCTGTCACTTTACGGAGGAACGCCAGAAGCCGACTATGACGAAATTGCGCGTCAGTTCGGTGGACGCCGGGTCAATTTAAGCGACCCCGAGTCGAGTCTCATCTTTATGAAACCTGCGGAGCTTGTTGAACACGGTGGCGGAACGATTATCGACGACGATGATAACCATGCTCGGCTGTTGCTCAGTTGGATCCAGCAAGGAGCAAAGTATGTGGAACATCGACAGCTGAAACACATCGAAGTAACTCCTCGGAAGTTTATCGCGACCAAGGTCGGTGAACGCACTGCACTGAAAGTTGTTGCCTACTACAACGATGGATTAACTCGTGATGTTACCAACCTGACCCAATTTATCGCCGATGATTCATCGGCCGTCGCCATCGACAGCGACAACGCAACTGCCGAGGTCAAACGCCCTGGCCGACATATCGTCATTGCCCGGTACTCGACCGAAGTTATTCCAGTTGAAGTAACGGTCCCCATCACGGAGGCGTCCGTTGGTCTCTCCACAGAGCCTCGAAATAACTACGTGGACAGGGAGATTCTAAGCACGCTTGTCGAATTGCGTTTACCCGTGTCCTCAACCGTGGAGGACCCCGCTTTTTTACGCCGCATCACGCTAGACCTGACTGGGCGGTTGCCCCCCATCGAGAGTAGGCTCGATACAGATCTTTTAGATCGGGAAACGGTAATTGATGAGTTACTTGCCTCCGATGAATTTGTCAATTTCTACGCGCTGAAATTGTCCAAGCTACTGCGGATTCAATCCAAGATTGACAAGAACAAGGTCACCACGACTCCACAAGCAGCGCGGGCTTTTCATGATTGGCTCGCCCAACAACTACGTGACGGTGTGGGCTACGATCAGATGACAAGGGAAATCATCACGGCCAGCGGCGACTCGTCGGAGTATGGTCCGGCAACCTTCTACACACAGGTTGAGGATGCCAGGCTGCAAACGGAATTCGTCACGGAGGTCTTTATGGGTAGTCGGATGAAGTGTGCCAACTGCCACAACCATCCGCTCGATAAGTGGACGCAAGATGATTTCCATGGCCTAACCGCGATGTTCTCCAAGCTGACGCGAAGCCCCGTAATTCGGCTCAACCCGATCGGCAAAAACATCCACCCCAATACTGGAGAAGCGGCCTTGATGAAGATTCCTGGAGGAGATTTTCTGGCACCGGATACGGTCGATGGGCGGGAAACGTTTGCTGAATGGCTTACCGCGCGCGACAACCCCTACTTTTCCAAGGCGATCGTTAATCGACTTTGGAAATCGCTGATGGGACGCGGCCTGGTGGAGCCCGTGGATGATTTTCGATCAACCAATCCAGCAACCCACCCCGCTTTGCTCAACCAGTTGGCAGATGACTTTATCGAGCATGGCTGTGACATTCGCCATACCCTGAAGATCATCGCCATGAGTTCGACCTATGCCCGCAGCTCGAATCCAACCCAAGGGAACGAGGCGGATGATCGATTCTTCTCCCACATGCTGCAAAAGCCTCTCGAACCGGAGGTGCTTGCCGATGCTATTTCAGATGTGCTGGGCGTCGTCGCACAATATGGTGACGAAACTTTGGGCACGCGTGCTGTCCAACTGCGTGATGGAGCCATTCAATCTGATGCACTCGACATCCTTGGGCGTTGCGACCGAACCAATTCGTGCGAAGGCGCACCCTCGCCGACGGGACCATTGGCGCAAAAGCTTCACCTGTTCAATGGGAAATTATTGAACGATCGGATCGGTGCCTCAGGTGGACGGCTGGACAGATTAATCAAATCTAAAAAAACGCCCTTGGAAATTGTCCGCGAGTTCTACTCAGTCGCATTGAATCGTCTGCCCAACCAACAAGAAATTAAGTTCCTCTCGCAATTCTTCGACGCACCCATGCCCGCCGCTCAACAACGCGAAGCACTTGAAGATATTGTCTGGGGTATTCTGACCTGCCAAGAATTCATCACCAATCACTAGTCTTACATGGCATCGGATTTTCAATAGTGTTTCAATCCCCCCTGTTCCCGCTCGGCCCGCCGGTCGAACCACACCACAATTCAAACTCAATTTGAAATCGCAAAGAGGATCCATGAAGACTTCTAAACGATGTGATGGCGTGACTCGCCGCAACTTTGTCCGTATCGGAGGCCTCACAGCCTTGGGCCTGGGCATGTGTGATTTCTTTCAGTTGCAACGTGCAATGGCGGCTAGTCCACTATCGAACTCCAAAATAAATGCCAAAGCCAAATCGTGCATATTGATTTGGCTTGACGGCGGAGCAAGTCACCTCGACACCTTCGATCCCAAACCCAAAGCACCCTCCGAAGTGCGAGGCCCATTTGATTCAATCAACACCAAGCTGACGGGGATACGAATCAGCGAACATATGCCTGAGACGGCGAAGATGCTGGACAAAATGGCTTTAATTCGCAGCGTCACCTCACCCTTTGGTGTGCACAATTTCGCGGCCCAGTACTTGATGACCGGTTATAAACCGACGCCGGCACTGGAGTATCCAAGCATCGCCTCCGTCGTGGCCCACCTGCGTACGCAAACAGGCGTTCTGCCGTCGAATATCGCGATTCCCAATTTGATTTCGCGGGATGCTGCCACGATTGGAAATGGGTTTCTCCCCAACAGCACGAAACACTTTTCTTTGGGAAGTGATCCCGGCAAGTTGAGCTACGAAGTTCGCGACCTCGATTTTTATCAAGGACTTGATATCGCACGACTCGACCGTCGTCGCAAGATCGTCAATGCGATGAACGCATTCGGCAATCTCAAATCTAAAGCAAATGGTCCAAGCGATCCTGACCTGGAGCGTGCCTACAATCTAATCGCATCCAAGGAGGCCAAAACGGCGTTCAATCTGGAAGAGGAGCCGAAGAAGGTCCGAGAGCGATACACTATTGATCCGCGAGCCAACCTTCATGACTCCAATAACATAGGTCAACAATGCTTATTGGCCCGGAGGATGGTTGAACGAGGAGTACCGTTTGTCACGGTGAACAACACCGGCTGGGATAACCACTTGGATCTAAAAACTTATGCGAATCGACATCCGGGCGATCCCCGATCTGCCTCACACGCACTGATTCCCGGCCTAGATAAAGCATTGAGCGCTTTGATTGGGGATCTTTCAGATCGTGGGATGCTGGACGAGACCTTAGTTTTGGTGATGACTGATTTTGGTCGCACGCCAAAAATCAACAGCACGGGCGGACGGGACCACTGGCCCAATTGTTTCAGTGTGGCCATGGCCGGGGGGGGCGTTAAAGGCGGCCAAGTCATCGGTGCCAGTGACGCGTTGGGGGAATTTGTCGAAGATCGACCGATCACTCCCGCCGATCTTTCATCGACGATTTACACATTTTTGGGAATTGACCCCGGGCACGAACTGATAACGCCTGATGGTCGTCCTATCCGTGTTGCGCCGCAAGATTCAAAAGTGATCAAGGAGTTATTGGCGTGATCAACCGAAGCCGTCGCTGTCTTTCCAAATCTTCCTTCGGTGTGCTGTCGCTGCTGATAGTTTGGCTATCTGCAACTTCTACACTCTGGGGTCAAACCCCACCTATCACGGACATCGCATTTGCGCCCGATGGCAAATCGCTCGTAAGCGGTTCACAAAAAGGTCTGCAGATTTTCAGCTGGCCTGAGTTGCAACTGCAAAGAACAGTAGAGGCGTCATCTGCCAATCTGCACTGTCTCGTGTTTTCGCCGGATGGAAGTCAACTGGCCGTGGGCGGTGG
>JAAEPL010000223.1 GCA_024232675.1 Planctomycetaceae bacterium | reverse complement strand
CTTGGGGTCATTTGTCGAGAGAAGTCGATCGCCCCCAATCTAGCCTCCAGCACGCAAGAATTGCGGACGATGGCGGCATGGAGACTCGGTATGATCAAATTGCCAGAAGAGCCGCGGCTCTTCCGCGGCTGGCGGCGTGAAGTAATCGCAGAGGAGATCGATCGCGTGCTGGAAGGCAAGAAGTCGTTGAGGATTATCGATCCGAAATCGAGCCAGCCCCTGACGATTGACGATTGCTAGGGCTAACGAAAGCCGGTTTGCCTGAAATCTACGCAGCCCGCGTGATTGGAGTGCGTCGGTTGCCGGCATCTCAGAGAGTTTCTAATGCGACAGGAACCGCTCGTGACTTTGTGGATGCCACGAGCATGGGTTGTCACAGGATTTTCCCGCCGCAGTTTATGATCGCCCTGGCGTACAGGGCAATCAAATTACCGCGGTTGTAGGTGAAAGCCAGACGCGAATCAGAGTAGCAGGCTTTCGAGAAGCAGGCGGACTTTCCGCAATTCTGCCATATGATCTGAGCCCTCTTCGGGCTGAATGTCGACGCACAGCGAACGCTGGTATTTATGCTTGGCCAGAAAGTTGACTATTTTTCCGTAGTCGATTACGCCTTGGCCAACTCGCACCTGAAGCTTCTCTTTTGTCGTATCACGTAGGTATACGTGGTGGACGTATTTGTAAAGTTTCTCAATTTCAGGTGGGTTGTCGCGACCATGCACGTAATGGCTGGGGTCCAGCGAGAGCGAAAGCCCTTTGACGTGATCACAGATAACGCAGACGGTATCCGGGTCCTCGGAGACGTGCCCGGTAGTGCTGAGCATGCCCACGCGTACGCCCTGAGTCTGAGCAATTTTGACAAGTGCCTTCATGCGTTCCACCTCTTCGTTAAAAGGTGTGCCCAGAGGGCCTGAGGGTACCGTCAGCGTGACCACTTTCGTAGCTTTCGCCAATTTGCATATCGCTTCAAACTGGTCGTAATACGCATCACCTTCGGCAGCGATATCGACAAAGTAAGAGCACACCGTCAGGCGACGGGTTTGTTGACACCTGGCGATGGCATTTCCGCAATCGGCAATGATCTCCGAGGGCTTGATTTCATCGGATTCCGACAAAACCAGTTCCACATTGGAGAACTGTAGGTCAACGAGTTTTTCGAAGGTTTCCTCATTGGATAGATGAGGGAAACACTTGGTGGATGCGGCAACAAACACTTGCCGTTCTCCTTTTCGTGGGATGTACTGAAGAGGCGAGCCTCGGATCTTTGATGTAAGTCCCCTCACTCTAGAAGGATGTAGTTTTTTTGACAACAGCAGCCTGAAGATTGCTCGGCCACTAGGTGAAGTGTCTATCAATAGACGTTTTCGGATGGCTTGCTAAGATAGGGTAGGCCTGCATCGGCAAGGCGAATGTTGCTTAAATCAATTACGGAAGAGGTTTGAAATGGATTTCCTACGACAAAGCGTTGTGCTTGCCGCATTTTTGTTGCTGGGGCTTTCAGGGGCGATTTCAGCGAGTGCCCAAGAAGTTGAGTTGGATCAGGCCACAGAGGCTAGGTTTGACGAGTTTTCGAAGATGCTCAGCGGCTCCAAGTTTGTCGGGAACTTTACCGTGGTGGGGCAGGATTTAGGCAAGTTGACGTCGGAGGAGTATTCCATCAAGAGCGTCAAGAAGATGCCGGAAGGTGATATGTGGCTGTTTGTTGCTCGTATCAAATACGGAGAGCGAGACATGTCGGTCCCGATTCCCTTGGAGGTGCGTTGGGCCGGCGATGATACACCGGTAATCACCGTGACAGATTTTTCGATCTTCGGCTACGGACCGTTCAGTGCTCGTGTCGTGATATACAACGGGAAATACGCGGGCACCTGGTCTCACGGTGCAGTTAACGGGCACCTTTTCGGCGTGATCAAGCAAGGGGAAGCTGAGCAGGTCGATGTGGAAAAGTATCAGCGGAAGATGAAGTCAAAAGCCAAGGAAATGGAAAAACTAAAAAAGCTTCCTTAGGCGTTTCGGTTAGCTAGTCCGTTGGGGGGTGAGCTGCGCCCCTCAGCATGTCATTTCCGGCCATGCAGGCGACCATTGCGGCTGTCTCGATCCTTAAGATCGATTTGCCGAAGTGAACGGGTCGCCAGTGATGGCTCAGTGCGATTTCCAGTTCCGCGTCGGAAAACCCGCCCTCAGGTCCCACAAGGAAATTGCAGGGTGCTAATTTTCCAGGCGACGTCGGCTGGAAGGCGGCCCCATTGTGAGGCTCGCACACGAATCGGAGCTCGCCCTCGCTGGGCTGTTGCACTGCTTCTTCCACGCTGCATTCGTCGTGCACGATCATTAATTGGTTCCGCCCGCATTGTTTGCTGGCCTCGATAACATATCGCCTCATTTTGGCTATCGTGTTCGTTTTGGGGCGCACGCTGGCCCGGGAGGTCGCCAAGGGTACGAGCGTGGTGGCCCCAAGTTCGGTAAGCTTTTCGACCATAAACTTCAAGCGGTCGCTCTTGGGTAGGGCGGAATAGATGGTGACCGGGTTCGCCGCTAGGACGGAGCGGGTAACCCAGTTATCCGCAACTGCGGTGACCTTATTTTTGCTCACCGAATCGATGGTGGCCTCACATTCTCGGCCTTTTCCGTCGAAGAGGCATATTTTATCCCCTGGGCCAAGCCGCATTACGCGGGAGATGTGGCGTGCTTCGGCATCCGTGATTTCAATGTGAAGGTTTTCGGAGGGGGCGACATAAAACCGCTCAGACATAGTGCTGGCCCGCTGGTGGCAAGTTTTGGGGGTGATCTGGAATCAATTCACTCAATCATTACAATCAAGGCCAGCGAACCGCAAGGTGGCGGTTCCATTTGGTTTGTTTTTGCCTACCCGTATTGGAAGAAAATGTCATTAAATTACCGGGCCGGCAGCGGTGAAGACGCTGTCGATTTCAGTCTGCGTGACCCCAGGATCGCAGCACTGCTGGGCTGGCTTTGGCCAGGTGCAGGGCATTTTTACCAAGGGCGTTACGTGAAGTGCTTTATCTTCATGATTTGTATCGTCAGCATTTTTGTCTACGGCATGGTGATTGGGCAGGGACGCGTGGTTTATGCCTCCAATCGCCCTAATGATTTTCGCTGGCAATTTATTCCTCAATCAGGTTTTGGAATCCCCAGTATTCTGGCTGTCGCCCAGTCCTTGAAGATAACCAATCAAAGGCCACCCTTTTTAGTTTTGTGCGAACGCTTTCCCGCGGGCTACATCGACGATAATGGCAATCTGCGTGAATTCGAAAAGATACCCGCTGATGAACTTGCTGGTTTTGAAGGGCAGCCACTATATGACGGGTTCATGGCGCCGCCGTCTGAACCGATCATTCTCGAGCGAAATGACGTGTTGGGTATGTGGCATGCTGAGATGCGGCATTTCTTTGATTTGGGTACGCTTTTCACCGTGGTGGCGGGCTTGTTAAATTTCTTGGCGATCTACGATGCCTTTGCTGGTCCCGCCATTCAAGAATCAAAAGGCGATCAGGAAGTGGTCTGAGTTTCCACCTCCGCTCGTGCAAGAAAAGGATAGTTCGAATGAGTATTCTGTTGATGGCTTCCATTTGGGACGCTCAAATTTGGTATGCCTTGCCGCTGCTAGTGGCTACTAGTCTGGTGTACGGTGCCACCCGGCATGAGCATTTGAAAGAGATTGTGAACCAATCCCTTCGCGCGGGGTTGTGGTTGTTGGCCTTCTTGGGTGTCATCTTTGCCGTCGTGTGGTGGGCTGGCACACGGGTTTAGGCAGTCTTTTTCCCGCCTAGGGTAATGAGGGCCTGACGTGCAGGTAAGCCACGACTTGTTGATGTCGTGAAGTGGGTAACAAAAAACGCCTCACGATTGCTCGTCAGGCGTTTCTTGTTTCTGTCACTACTAAAAAGCGTTCTAGAAGTTGTAGTCGCTGTTTTTGATGTCGAAGTCTAAGTCGCTCAGACCTACGTTCAACTTCATGTTGAGGTAAGTGTATTCTTCCATCAGAGCGGGCTTGCCACCTGCTTCTGTTGGCCAGTCGTAAGCCGAGTATCGAATTGGCACGTTGAGTTCTTGATCAATGAACACACGACAAATGTGGAAATCGTACTCGGGGCGTGATTCGGGGTGTTTGACCTGAATCAGAGTGCATTTGCGTCCGTTGATTTTGATGTTCTCGTAAAACTTCACTTCCGCATCGCCAATTTCTTTATCTCGTTCCCCTTTTTCAATCAAGCGAAATACGAGGTTCTCGATGCCCGCTTCGTAAATCGGGTAACGATTGCCCTTCATCGCCATGGAACCCTCAGGGTCAAGGCTGGCGGTGATGTGCTTTAGCACGCCCGTGCCTTCGTGAGCGGTTAGTTTGCCATTGTTGCGACCGTCGACCCATATCACTTCGCGACCCTTCATCGAGGATGGCTTCATGAATTTCATGTAGATACTCAGTGGTACCCCTTCGGCCTGGCGACGGTTGCGAATTTTGATTTTAATAAATTCGGCGTCACCAACCACACCGTTGATGCGTTCCCGCTTGATCATGGTTGCGGAGTAATCTCGGACATCCGTGCGTATGTGGTTGAGTCCGTCTTTCGCAACGTCGAGTGCTTTGTCGATAGGAGCCCGGGGTTCGGTCTCGGTTGTCGGGGGGGTCGGCCCGTATTTGTTCGGAGTTTTTTTGAAGCCGGGGTCGGTGCGGTTGTCCCCGACACGGTGAGTTGGGCCAGCTGCAGCTTGCTCGGAAATCTGAGCACTTAAGTCAACGCAAACAATGGAAGCCATGATTGAAAAGACAAAGGCTCTGATGGCTAAATCAGAAGAAAGTTTGGGCATTGCGATCCTCCCTGACCAGGCGATTTGTTTGCCTGGAAAAACGCTTTAAGGATACCGGACACACACTACGAAACAGATCGTCAGTGCGCTGAACAGGTAGTGACAGTTCGGCGTTCCAATATCCCGCAGGTCATCTTTTCCGACGTCGAGTCTAGTGGCCGGAGCGAGTAACGTAAATTGCAATGACGCAGTTTATTCTTGGTGGCAATAACATGATGGCAATTTGAACTGCAAACGCATTAAAGCTAGCAGGTGTCTGTGACTCTTGGGATTTGGATATAAAAGGTATCGCCAATCCCGAACCAAATTTTCATTCGGTTAATCAGAACATAGAGACATACCCGAGCAGGTCGGAGATCTTCGCGCAACCTAATCCTGAAATGCAAAACGGCCACCAAGGCTTGCCGTAATGCGAGATACAACTTGATCGGAAAGGTCGCTGTGACCGGAGCGATCGCGGTTAAAAGCGTTTCTTTTGCATGGAAGTGTCAGCTGCCTTGCGGGCATTTTTGGGTCGCGATCTGCGAATGGGCATCCACAGCGTGAATTGACTGCCATGTCCCAGGGCGCTGGATACTTTGATATCGCCCGCATGTTCTTGCATAATCTTTCGCGCGACCGGCAGGCCGATGCCGGTACCGGATTCACCTTTGGTGGTGGCGAAGGGTTTGAAGATAATACCGATTTTGCGAGGGTCGATACCCTCTCCGTCGTCAATCACTGAGATGACAGCTTTTTCATCACTCTCGACGAGGCGGATTTTCACAACGCATCCGAGTTGGCAGGCATCAACGGCGTTTTGTACGACATTTAGCAAGGCTCGGTAAATCGCTTCGGCATCAAAAAAGAGGGGGCGAAATTGGAGGTTGGGTTCCCAATCCAATTTAATGCCCTTGGCGAGAGCCAGCGGTTCGAGTTTGGTGATCACATCGCCAATACAATCATTCAAGCTGTCCAGTATGAGTTGGGGGTCCCGTGGTCGGCTGAAAGACAGCAGGTTGAGTGAGAGGTTGTAGATTCGAGAGGTCAGCGGATCAATTTCACGCCATCCTTCATTTACTTTCTGCCAGTCGCTATTTTCAATTCCCAGTCGAACACGATTTTTGGAATCATCCAAGCCTTGCAGCATGTTCCGCATGTGGTGTGCGATTTGAGTAAAGGTTTCCCCGACCGCCGCCAGTTGAGCGTTTTGGGTCATGGAGGAGTAGTACGAAGCGTTCTCGGTCGCTAGCGCTGCTTGGTGAGCAACCGCCAGAAGCATTTTCAGTTGCGGGGTGGAGAAGTGGGTCTTGAAAGGGGTCTTTTGACGTTTGGTGTTGGGTTGGATAAGACGATCGACGTAGATGAAACCGACGATTCCCATCCGCCCTTGCATGGGGGCGCACATGGCTTCGATGCGACCCGTTTTTCGAGTCCCCGATCCACTGGGCTTGTTGGAGAAATCTCCGTTTTCGGCGTCGGTCGTTAACACGCCTTGGTTTTTTTTGACAACAAAATCGAGGATTTTTTGGTTTATTTCGATCGGCTCGGTATCTGCGAGAAGTTCGGACTGACGATAGGCGGCCGGTGTAACTTCCCCTGTTTGTTCGTCACGCAGTAAGACGCAACCGCGATCGGCTTTGACCCAATCAAAAATCAGTTGCAGTATTTTTTGATGTAACTCTTCGATTTTCGTGATGCGGCTGGTCGCGATCGCCGTGTGGTAAATCACATGGATATTTTCCTCGATGTGGTCAAGGAAAGAGTCCGTGATTTGACTGTCATCGTCGTAGGTGGGAAGTGCGACTTTGGCATTAACGGCTTCGATAATTTTGGATTCGGAGGAGTCCCCCGCTTCCTTGGGCATATTTGCCAGGTGGACCATGGATTGGACATCGATCAAGCTGCCTAGCGGCGAAGAATCAAAAATCATCGTGGTTTGTCCCACGCGAATCATGTCTCTGGATTCGAGCAATCGTTTATGTATTTTTTGATCGTTGATAAACGTGCCGTTGGCGCTGTCCTTATCCGAAATTATGAAGCCTTTGTCCGTGAGTTTGATATATGCGTGAACCCGCGACACTTCGGGGTCTACCAGCAAAATACCATTTCTTGGATCGCGACCGATCGATGTCAGGTCAGCTTCCGATAATTCGAATTGCTTGCCTCGGTCGGCGCCTTTGATGACGAGTAATTTGGTCATGGTGGAGATTCGCCCTTCATGTCAGCGTTAATCTAAAACGCTGACGGGTTGGGGTAGCGCAGCAGAGCCTCAAGCGGTGCAATACTGGCAGTCGTTCGCGAGTTAGCACTCTATGCTACGTCATTCGAACGAGAAATGTCAGTGTTATTGCACCGGTAAGGCCGTAGTTTTGCTGGTCCATTCTTCCGGCGTTCAAGAAACCGGTACGCGGATCATTTGGTTTTGGAGTCGCCAGCAGTATCCGTATCGTCATCGAACGACGGTACGCCTTCTATATCCAAGCCCGGTACCGGATCATCGGCTTTATCGACGGGTTTGGCGCAACCGGGTGTTGAGGCGAATAATAGACCTGCAAACAAAAGTGCTAAGAGATTCTTCATGTTCAATCCTGTTTCGAACGCAAGCGTCGATCTATCCGTTGGCCGCAAAGGGCGATCGTACGCGATAACTTAATCCCCTGAATCTAGCGGATTTAAGTTTTTCAGGCCAGTGAGAACCGTCCCTCAGGACATCGCGGATTTTGGCGTGTTAGATCCAAGGTTGCAGGGTACTTAGAGCAAACCATGGCGTACCGCCAACAGGACAGCTTGGGTACGATCTTGCACATTCAGTTTCAGCAGCAAATGGCGAACATGTTCCTTGACGGTTTCGTAACTAATCCCAAGCGAATCGGCCGCCATCTTGTTGGTCTGACCTTTGGCAATGACACGTAAAACCTCGAATTCACGCTGCGTCAATGGGAACTCGATTTTTGCATTCAATCGTGGGGTCGATAGAGCACCCGTGATTTTTCGCGAATCACGCCTCTTCCAAAGTGTTTTTCCGGCGATCGCAAGCCTGAGGTTCGTAGTCAGGGATTCCAGCGAAGCATCTTTTCTGATCAAGCCCACGGCGCCAGATTTAATTATGCGATCCGTGAAGACGGGATTTTCCCAGTGGCTGAATATCACTAGGGGCGTGCGGTGGCGTTTCGCAATACGCTGAATGACCTCGGCAGAGCCGTCCTCGAGCAGGAAATCACAGAGGATGAGCTCGACAATATTGTCGTCCAGCCAATCGTTTAGTTCGCGAATCGTTGTTGTGGCGAAGGCAAGCGAAAGATCCGTTTGCCGCAGAGCGGCGGACACCCCCATGTGAACGATGGGGTAGGGATCCACCATCGCGATGCGCCCGCTCATGAAGCGAGTTCGTCTTGACTTTCGGGTGAGCCCAAACTGGGGGCCGTTGGTTCGTCGGTGTCATCCACCACGGCAGTCTCTTTTGAGGAAGATTTTACGGTTTGCTTGTTGTCAATCTCGGCACTGATGGTGCCTTGGATCTCAGTCAAACCTTTGCGGAGTTCGCCATACCCGCGACCGACATTGCGAGCGACCTCGGGTAAGCGTTTGCCAAACAAGAGGATGGCCACAACACCGAGTGCGATCAGTTCAGTTATTCCAACGCTGGGCAGCATGGCAATCGAGGCCTAGGTAGAGGAGCGGCGATGGGGATTAACTAGCGGCCTGTTCAGCGGCTTCTTCGCTGGAATCTTTTTCTTCTATCGCTTCGTGATCCTTAGGCTGATCACGGAGTCCGTGTTTGAATTCATTTACGCTGCGTCCCATGTTCCGCATTAGGCTAGGCAGTCGCGAAGCACCGAACAGCAGCAACAGGATGGCTGCCAGAATGAGTAACTCTTGGGTTGAAATTCCGAACATTTCTCAATTCCGATCCGGTGATGGGCATGCGAACAGTGTTAGACCTTTATTCTAGAAGCCGCCTCTAGAGTGTCAAACCCCGTGGGAAATTTCGGCCATTTAAGGCCGTACGATCTGCCTAACTGTTAAAGCAACTCACGAAAACAGGCGATCCTGGTCGTGGTATGCCCGTTAACGGCAATAATACGCTTTTACCAATCTCGCCTATGCCGCGGTAAACCGCGTAAATTGGTGGTTGGGCAACCGCCCGCCAGATTTACGTTTGACAGTTTTGGCATGCGTATATCGTACGGTTTCCCAAATCCCAGTAGTAAACGTCGCTGTCGCAGCGCGGACAAATCGTCGCTTTATAAATCCAGGTACGCTCGCGAGCGTTCGCGCGGCTAAGCGGTTTGCCAAGTGTGTCCCGGTCGACCGTGATGATGCGGTTGTATTTGACACCCGTCTTCAGCAGATCAACGGATAAATCCCAGATCTGCTGAAACTCGTCCTGCGAAATTTGGTTGGCCGGGCGATCGGGGCAAATTCCCGTGATAAACAGGATCTCGGCCCGGTAAATGTTGCCGATCCCAGCGATTACCGCTTGGTTCAACAGCAGATTTCCGATAGCCGTCCGACTCTTCTGCATTCTCAGCCAAACCTTTTCCGGATCTGCGTCGTCGCGTAGGGGATCCTCGCCGAGGCGTGCTAATAGTTTTTCCCGCATGGGCGGGTCCAGTAATTCGCACTGGTTGGGACCGTTTAAGTCAAGCGTGTGGGTCTGACCGATCAGTCGCATCCTCACCGCCCCACGCGGCTCCGCAGCAGGGTTCTTTTGCTTGCGAAATTTACCGTACAAGCCTAGGTGAATGTGACTGATGTCACCTTCGGACCAATAATGAAAGAGGTGTTTCCCGTGTGCTTCGGCCCGCAAAAAGGTCTGTCCATCCAATCTCTCCGCCTCCTCCGCAAACCGGCCCTGAGGTGAAAAGACGCCAAGTTGTTGTCCCGCAAACCATTGTGAGTGGTCCATGGCGAGACGATGAACGGTGTGACCTTCGGGCATGCCGATACCTGTGGAGCAGAAAGCGATGATTTCTCTTCGCAACAACCGATGTTCGGCTCGCCATTTAACGGCGTATTCTTCCGTTTTGAATGCAGCACAGCGAAACGTGACGGGCCATTATTTCGTCTGGTAACGATAATAAACTTCGAGACTTAGCGTGGCCATGGCGGTGCTGTACACCCGCCCACCGTATCCCGCCCAAACTCCCGTCGGATTCCAGGATCCGGCCATTTTGCCATCAGGTACCTGTGAAGCGACGAGGGTTTTTGTCAGCTGATGATTCCAGTTTTCCCAAGCGGTGCCACCGGTTTGGAACATCGCTAAACTTCCGTAGTACCAGTAGTACAAGTTTTCCTGGCTGGCTCCCGGCATTTCCCGCAGTAACAATTGACTGGCTTCCGCGGCGGTTGATACGGGTACATTATCGGCTAGGAAGTAGCGACAGACTAAAGCTTCAGCGGTCATCGGGGCGGAAGGTGCCAAGCCGGGGCGATAGGAGGCAAGGCCGGCGTGATCCCCCGAGGTGCAACGGTCCAGAAAAACGCTCATTAACGCTTTTGAGCGGATGGGTATTTCGATTCCAGCTAGTTCGGCACTCTTCATTACCAGCACCTGCCACCCAAACTGGCTCATGTCCCCTTCGTCACCTGGTCGATACCGCCACCCACCGTGAGAGGCATGTTGCGATTCCAGTGAGTAGTTGACCGCTAACGTGACCGCATTCTGAAGTCGGTCGTCTCCGGTCATCGCGTAAGATTCAGTGATTGCCAAGGTTGCCATAGCATGGCAGTACATGCGGGCAAAAAGTTTCGCGTCACCAGCCATCTCGCCGTTGTTAGATTGGACGCCTAACAAATATTGCAGCCCCCGCTGGACTGTTTCGCGATATTCCCCCTCTAGGTGGGTGTGGCCGGCTGCCAAAAACGCGAGGATACTTAGTCCTGTCAGGCCGCTGTCAGATGCCGTTCCGGCTCCCTTTCGATCGTGCCCAAGCACAAAACGTTCTTGCCCGCCGTCGTAGCGGAGTCCGCTCCAACGCCCGTCTTCTTCT
>JAAEPL010000222.1 GCA_024232675.1 Planctomycetaceae bacterium | reverse complement strand
CTCAAACTGGCCCATGCTCTCTTCGTTAATCCGAAAGTAAGCCTGCAGAGGAAACTCAATCTTCAAACCCTTAGGCACGTAGATAAAGGACCCACCCGACCAAACCGCGGAATTCAACGCTGCGAATTTGTTATCGTGAGTTGGAATGATCTTTCCGAAATACTCTCTCAGCAAATCCGAGTGCTCGCGAACAGCGGTATCTGTGTCTGTAAAGATCACGCCCTTTTCAGCGAGCTCTTCTTGCAACGATCCGTACACAACTTCGCTTTCGAATTGCGCCTTCACACCCGCCAAGTACTTTCTTTCGGCCTCTGGGATACCTAATTTTTCGAACGTATCCTTAATTTCCTGAGGCACGTCGTCCCAAGTCTTACCCTGCTCGCTGGTCGGCTTAAGGTAATAGTAGATATCGTCGAAATCGATGCTGATATCACCGCCCCAGGTTGGCATGGGCTTCGACTCAAACACCTCGAGAGCATCCAAGCGAAATTTTCGCATCCAGTCTGGTTCGTCCTTAATATCCGAAATCTGGTTTACGATTTCGGCATCCACACCCTTGCGAGCCTTAAAGACAGCTTTGGATTCAGTGCGAAAGTTGTACTTGTTAATTTCCGTTTGCTTGAGCTCTTCACTTTCGGAGAGTTCATTCGTTGGGTTCAGATCCGTTGCCATGGATTTTCCGTTGAGATTAAGTTGCTTTGCTTCGTAGATGTTTCAAAAGAGAGCAGGGGGTTTAAGCGACGGGTTCTTCAACCGCATCGTTGACTGCTGCCGCTTCCGGATAATCATTTCTGATCCGTTCGTAGCCTTTCTCGTGCAGTTCTTCTGCCAGCTCCTTACCACCGGTTTCTACAATCCGTCCTCCGAGAATCACGTGCGTGAAGTCCGGCGTGTTGTAATGCAACAACTTGTCATGGTGAGTGATAATCAATAGACCCATTTTCCCGTGACCGATCTCGTTGATCGACTGACTAGCCAGACGAACCGCATCGGCGTCGAGGCCCGAGTCAGTTTCATCGAGAATGGCGAAATGAGGCTGTAACATCGCGAGCTGTAAAATCTCGGCCCGTTTCATTTCCCCGCCGGAAAAACCGTCGTTCACATAACGTCGGGCAAACTCAGCGTCCATCTTAAGTTGCCCCATCTTGTCCTTGATTTCCTTGCGGAATTCTCGCATGGGGATCAAGTCTTCGCCTTCCTTGCGTTCCGGGTTGCGAACGTTGGTCGTGGCATGCCGAAGAAAATCGGCCATCTTTACGCCCGGTACCGCAATAGGACGCTGAAACGCCATAAAAATACCTGCCCGAGCTCGTTCGTCGGCCTCCATCTCCAAAATACTCTCGCCATTGAGAAGAATTTCCCCCTCAGTGACTTCGTATTTGGGGTGCCCCATGATCACCAGACCTAAAGTCGATTTCCCGGAACCGTTGGGACCCATCAAAGCATGGGTTTCGCCTTTTTTGATTTCCAGGTTAACACCCTGCAAAATGGGCTTACCTTCGATTTCAACGTGTAGATTCTTAATCGTAAGCGTGTCAGACATTCTTTCTTTCCAGATGATCCCGAGGATCGCTGAGTGAGTTATATGAAAACCTGTTTATGAAGAAACCGTGTCAGTTTTGGACTGTTTCACGATTATTTGATTTAATTCTGTTTGCATCTGAGCTGAAAAAGTACAGCATTTGCCGCCGCTTGAATTGCATTGGCAGTGTTTCAAGGCCACCGGTAAATCCAACAACTCCCCGACCAGACGTTGTTCAAAGCGGCAAATCTCATCCCCGTGCTCGTTCAGCCGGGGATAAGGACAGCCCACGATTCGCAAAGTGGCCTGAGAATCTTGATTCTCGACGACAAAGGGTATTCGTCGCTCGCGAAACAAGGACGCAATCGAGCCCAGACGTTCCGTAACTGTCGTGCCCGATATCTGCCCTCGGTACTTAGTAATTAACCGCTGTAAAACGCCTTCTATCACGGTTTGCCGAACTTCGACGTCGGGAATGGCGGTCACCTCGGCCCACAAAGCCTCCGCGAGATCCGAAAGATTCTCACCCATGGCTCGCAGACCCAAGGAGGTCAGCTGATAAACGTGCAACGGACGCCCTCGTTCCTGCTTGACTTTGACACTCCGTAAAAAGTCGGCTGCCACCATCCTGGTTAAACGCTGACGCACCGCTGTGGCGGTGACTTGCAACGAGTCACAGAGGTCCGCGATCGAGGCGGAGCCCTGATGCCGGATGAGATCTAGCAGAGACTGGTCGGTCTCCGACAAGCGAGTTTGAGGTTTAGAGGACATAGTTAATTACGGCGTTTAATTTCATGGGTCGCATGATGTTATTCACTTTCGACACATTTGACAATGAATTATGTGAAAAATACCAAAACTGCAAAACCAATATGTCGTAAATAATTGACAATAAACGGTTTCTTCATTAAAAATCGTGCTCTCATACCTGCGGAAAACACGCCCCCCCACTAGAGACAGCTTAAATGGCTAGCAGAACTCGAGGAACCACAAGGTTCCGAGCGCTTATTCTTTTGTTATTGGCCGCCTTAATTGGCATCACGGCAGTGAACGCTGCCGCTGGTCATCCTTATCCACCGGTTCAGGAAGAGGCGAATGCAGAAGCGCCCGCGGCGGCGGCGCCAGAACCTGCGGAGGTTCTCGGTTGGGACAAGCAAATCGACCAAAAATTTAAGCCGGTCGCCGATTGGTTTCTCAGCGTCGTGTTTTACCCGGCTAATTTGTTTGGTATGGACATACCGATCGTGGTTATCGTCCTAGTCATCGGGGCGACTTTTTTCACGCTCTTCTTTGGCCTCATCAACATTCGTTTATTTCCGCTGGCAATCGGTATTGTCAGCGGACGGTACGATGCGGTCGACGAGGACGACGACGCGGAGGCCATTGCCGAGTCCAAGAAATCCAAGGCCGGTGACCACCATGGCGAAGTCACCCACTTTCAAGCTTTGGCAACCGCGGTATCGGGAACGGTTGGTCTGGGAAACATTGCGGGGGTAGCCATCGCGATTTCCGTCGGTGGTCCTGGGGCAACATTCTGGATGATTGTTTGCGGTTTACTGGGGATGTCGACGAAATTCGTAGAATGCACGCTTGGTGTTAAGTACCGCGACATTGACGAAAGCGGCGTGGTCCACGGCGGACCGATGTACTATCTATCCAAAGGGTTAAAAGGGATGGGTCTTGGGCCACTGGGTGGTCTACTGGCAATCGTCTTTGCCATGCTTTGCGTCGGTGGCTCGTTGGGTGGCGGTAATGCTTTCCAAGCCAACCAAGCAACAGAACAAATCACTTCGCTACTAAACCTTCAATCGGGCTCGGCCGGTACGATCATCGGTCTAGTTATGGCAGCTTTGGTAGGGATTGTAATTATTGGCGGTATCAAGCGAATTGCCTCCATCACCGAGAAAATCGTGCCCTTGATGGCGATCATCTACATCGTCGCTTCCTTGATCATCATTGGCATGAACATCGGCAATGTACCCAATGCGATCGGCCAAATTTTCAGCGGTGCCTTCACACCAGCTGCTGGATTCGGTGGATTGATCGGTGTCTTGATCGTGGGCTTCCAAAGGGCTGCCTTTTCGAATGAGGCAGGTGCCGGTTCGGCCGCCATCGCCCACTCGGCCGTGCGTACCAAATACCCAGCTTCCGAGGGCTTAGTCGCTCTCTTGGAGCCCTTCATTGATACCGTGGTCATTTGCACAATGACAGCGATTGTCATCATTTTATTCAACATCCCGGAAGCCGGCCAACAACCGATGTTTCCTTACGGCGATGTGGAAAGCAACCAAGTTCTCATCAATGGCGAGCGAATTGGTGGTGTTGAACTGACTTCGGAGGCCTATGACAGTGTCCTACCGGGTTTCCGCTATGTGCTCACGATTGCCATTATCCTGTTCGCTTTTTCCACCATGATTTCTTGGTCCTATTACGGTCTTCAGTCATGGAAATTCCTGTTTGGGCGAAGCCCCTTTGCAGACATCTCTTATAAGCTGCTGTTCTTGGCATTTATCGTGATCGGTTCTGCAGCCTCACTGGGATCGGTGCTGGATTTCTCCGACGCCATGATTTTGGCGATGGTTTTCCCCAATATGCTGGGACTTTTATTGCTGTTCCCGACCGTTCGACATGAACTCAAACGGTACCTGGAAGCGATTAAGAACCATAAAAACTAGGCAATTTAACATCGCCAGACCCCGAAAACCTTGCCTCCGGCCACC
The DNA here is from genome assembly GCA_024232675.1 of Planctomycetaceae bacterium. GTDB lineage: Bacteria > Planctomycetota > Planctomycetia > Pirellulales > Pirellulaceae > CAJQPP01. The sequence goes on along the minus strand of JAAEPL010000222.1, from coordinate 2,137 downwards.
ACGCCGGGGGCTTTTTTTATGGATTTGGAAAGGTCTGAAAAAAAACAACAGAATTGTCCCAATCTAGCGAGTTACCCAGCGAATACAGAGGGAATGGCTAAATCTTGATGCGAGGAGCTTTGCAATGCCTTTTCACGTGCCCTTTGAACACCGCAACCTATCGTCCCGAAAACTGGGGCCTATTTACATTGGCTTTGACCAACCGGTTTCGATTCAGAAACGTCGAAAACGATTTAACTGGTGCGCGTTTACCGGGTTACTGATGGCACTCGTGAGCCCACTCACCCTATTTATCATTGCCCCGATTTCACTTTTATTCAGCCTACTAGGTCTTCGCAGAGGACCGCGTGGCATGGCGATCGTGGCCTTGGTTCTGTCGCTCGTCTCCACCACGATTTTGTCGGCGGGAATTTTCGCCATTTCGAAAAAAGCTCATCACTCACACCGCATTGAACAGTCTTTGATCGTCCAACGCGAAAACCAACCACAGATAGAAATGACGATGGCCACGTTAAAGACATCGCAGAGTGAGTTACGAGATTTCCGCAGCGAAAACAAAAATCAACTGCCCAGTCTCGAAGAGGGCATGATGATGACGGTGCGCCATGACGACGGTTGGGGAACTCCACTTCGTTACGGAACAACCGACAGCGCCTGCCTCATAAGCAGCGCTGGAGTGGACGGAGAGTTCAATACCTCAGACGACTTAACCGTCAAGCTAGATGGCCAGCCCAAGGCCAGCTCTCCCATTGCTAACTTGGAAGATATTCTCGAATAAGCCGTCAATTGGCGGATTCGTACGCCATGGGTGGGGATTTCAGCAAGGGCTCGGGAGAGACTTCGCGGACCGACTATCCCGAAAATCTTACCCCACCCGAACCCCGCCTACTTTGGGAAGAATCGTCGGCAATGTTGCGTCACGCACAGCTGGCTTGATAGTCACGGACTGGCATTTTTTTGCTCGCTTTCCAGTCAAAAGGAAACGTCTCGACGACGATTGGTGCGATGACCATTAATGACTCGCGCTGATTTAATTGATTTGATGTTTCGTTTCGATTTGGGAGTAACACAAAATGATGCGATGGACCGTTTGCTTGGCCGCCTTGGCCACTCTGTTTGCTTCCACAACTGAACTTGAGGCTCAAAGACGTGCGCCCGTTCGAAACATGATTCGGACTTTTGGCCACGGCTGGGGAAGCGGAAATCACTACCGAAATCCGGGGCACAACAGCAGCCACTACGTGCCTTGGTCAGAAACGAATAGCAGCTACTCAAACGATGGGAACGCCGAGCCAACACCGGCTCCCAATACAGCACCCGTACAGGCAGCTCGTGAGTACACGCCCGGTGCCAAGTCGATTTGGCAAAACCCCGCGAATTCAAAACATATTCAACCGACCTTCAATCCTCATTACCTGCCAGCCACTACTTCGGTAATCCGGACGCCCGATCAAAATCTCGACACGCAAGCCTACCGCATCCAACACCAACTGAAGCCCTATCACCTCAAGACAAAAAGCCCTAATGCGGTTCAACTGAAGCACGGTGGTAATTTTCAGATTCCAACCCGCCCCACGGAATGGAATAGCGATCGATAAACGCTCAAAAAAACTAGCGACAAATATTAAAAAGGGAGCTTGCTTGACAGCAGCTCCCTTTTTTTTGGCTTGCTAGAACCACTCTTGTGGGATTCCATGGAATAAAAGCCCCTCTTCCGTCCGCAACTCACGGGCGTCTCTTGATATTTGCTATCACTTTCCTGTGCGGCCCACTTGATCATTTGTATTGAGCCGCTGGGGTGTGATTCGTATACTTCCGTACCGCAAAACAGAGCAACCGGTACTTGAAACCGGTAGCCCCATGCCCACGAGATCCGGCTTCATGGACGAGCCTGGCGTGGGATATTACAAGACGACGCAGGTTTAAGGAGAGACCCATGCCACGCTCAACCGCCTATTCGGCCAACAGCAATTTAATCATTACGGTGATCGGCTGTTTGCTGATCACTTGGCTGGCAACGCCCGCTTCGGCGTGGCAGCAGCAACCCACAGCGCCCCAAGCGAACCAAATCAAGGTCATGGCGGTTGTTAATGGCCAACAGATCAGTCGCGATCAATTAGTTCGAGAAACCGTGAAT
>JAAEPL010000221.1 GCA_024232675.1 Planctomycetaceae bacterium | reverse complement strand
ACGCCGGCAGCCCGATAGCAGTACAACTCCAGGTCCGCTTGGTTCTGGACGGGTTGAAAGTCGATATCTGATTCCATGCCCAGCAATAAATCGAGAGGCAGTTGTTTGGGAATATCGTAACGCTGGACTAATTCAAAAAACCACTCGGATGCTGGCAAATGCAGCGGGCGACTGGCATAGATGGACTCAATGTCTTCCTTTAGTAACGCAAGTCGTTGTCGGGCAATATCGGCGTCCGGAGCCTCGTCAACGGCATTGTCGCACCAACGGCACCAAGCGTAGAGTTTGCAAACGTCTTCCCGAAGGTGCTGGGGAAGTGTGCGGCAGGCTAATGAAAACGACTTGCTATGGGCTTCAATGAATTTCTGCTTGTCGGGTAGCTCATCGAAAAACCGAATCGCACTCGGCTGGTTAAGTGTATTTTTAGACATGGGCTGGTACTCCATAATCCTGTGCCACGACACCGGCGGTTGCTTTCGCGGTGTTGATGACACCCGGAACGCCTGCACCGGGATGTGTCCCGGCACCCACGATATATAGACCCGGAATGTGTCGATCACGGTTGTGGGGTCGAAAAAAAGCACTCTGCGTCAACTTGGGTGACACCGAGAATGCTGAGCCATTGTGGGCATTTAATTCGCTGTGGAATTCGCGAGGTGTAAAGTGCCGGCGTGTCACGATGGAACTCCTTAATCCAGGTAAGTAGTCCTCCAAGGCTGCCAAGATGGTGTCCCCGTATTGATGCTGAACTCGTTCCCAATCAATATCGGCATTGCCGAGATGAGGCACCGGACTCAAAACATAAAAGGACTCGCATCCATCGGGAGCCATCGACCTATCTGTAATCGTCGGAGCATGCAGGTAGAGGCTGAAGTCATCTGGAAGCTGGCTGCCACGAAAAATGTCTTTCAAAAGCCCCTTGAAACGCGGGCCAAACAAAATGGTATGGTGGGCGATATTCTCGTATCGTCTCGACGTTCCAAAATACATGACGAATAACGACATCGACCATTCCATCTTCTCGAGCTGACGAGACTTCTTTTGGGCGAGCGGATGATTTTGATAGAGTTTTGAGTAAGTGTGATGCACGTCGGCGTTGGAGATTACGAGGTCAAAATTTTCCGGGGCCCTGTCTTTCGCAGACAGACGATGTTGGGGCCTTTCTCCTGCGGTGCTATTTTCCACCAAATCGATCGATTCGACAGGGCTGTCTAAATGCAGTTCGCCGCCAATGTCGGTAAACAAACGAACTAGCCCTTGCACCAACGCGCCGGTTCCTCCTTTGGGAAAGAAAACGCCCCACTCTCGTTCAATCCAGTGGATGAGTGTGTAGATGGAGCTGGTATCCATGGGGTTACCCCCAACCAGCAAGGGATGAAAACTGAATGCCTGCCGCAGGTGTTCACTCTTCATAAAACGACTTACCGTTTTGTAAACACTGCGGTCGGCCCGTAATTTCATCAGGTCGGGAGCCACTCGGACCATATCCGAAAATTTCAGAAAGGGAGCCGCGCCGAGTTCGACGTAACCCTTCTCAAATACTTTCCGCGTATAGTCTGCAAATCTTCGATATCCATCGACGTCGGCGGGATTGATACGTCTTATCTGGTTCATTAACTCCTGTTCATCACCGACATAATCGAACTCCACACCGTCTTGCCAACGGAGTCGGTAGAAGGGGGTAACCGGAAGCAGTTCGACGTAGTCCTCTCGACGTTTTCCCACGAGTTCAAATAATTCGTCGATGCAGTGGGGTGCCGTGATCACAGTGGGACCCGCATCGAAGGTGAAGCCCTGGTCCTCATATACGTAGGCTCGCCCGCCGGGCTTATCCCGGGCTTCAAAAATGGTGGTCTGAAAACCCATGGCCTGTAATCGAATGGCTGCTGCTAAGCCGCCGAATCCACTACCCACGACTGCGGCCTTGCGGCGCGCACCGCCTTCTCTGTGTGATTCTTCGCTGAAACGCACGGCCGCTCCTCCATTGAGAAGGGCTGCTGTGGAATTATCCGTGGAAAGGTGACCGTTAGACATAACGTAACTCAAGGGTGGCGACAATTTGATCGAGTTGTTTTCGAATCCGAGGATCGAGGTCGATGGTGTTCAATTCAGAAATTGAACCTTCCAACTTCGAGTTGATCTCGTTGACGGCCACGATTTCAATCCTCTCCAGAATCTGTTGGGCACAATCCTGTACCTCAGGAATTTGTTCACAAGCGAGTCTAGCGAGTCGTTGAACTTCCGTCGCGTTGGCAGTGTTTGCCAGCCAAGCCCACGGCCAGGTGATGCGGCGATTTCGGAAGTCGTCAGAATTACAACGGCTAAAAGCCGCTTTCTGTAATTCAACGAAGTCGTTCTGCATTTGCAAACCGATGCCGAGTTGTAAGCCAAAGTTCGATAAATTTTCACAAACTTCGTCACTACCTCCACCCAACATGCCGCCTAGCCAAGCTGCCAATGCGGTGAGGGCTCCGGTTTTTAATTGGCTAATCTGTTCGACAGTCTGGGGGATCGCATGAGGTGGTAATTCATTGAATGTGGCGGTCAAATCAAGTGCCTGTCCTGCGTGACAGTGTTTGATGACCCGCAACGACTTATTCATGATCGTCATGGCCTTCGCAGGCGGCAGGTCGACTTCTGCCAGTCTTTCCAACGCTGCAAAATAGAGCCAGTTCCCCGTGTTGATCGCCAACGGTACACCGTATTTCAAATGCATGGTCTCTTGGCGACGACGATTTCGCGAGTTGTCTTGGATGTCGTCGATGATTAATGAACCGGCATGCAACAGTTCTACGAATTCTACGATCTCACTGGGTGCTTCGCCTTTGCCGCCGGCGATACGAAATGCAATTCCGATCAAGTCCGCGCGAATTCGCTTGCCTTT
>JAAEPL010000220.1 GCA_024232675.1 Planctomycetaceae bacterium | reverse complement strand
TCAGCAAGATTTCGACCCTATCAGTGGACAACCGGTAGGTGGCTACGATCCGCTGGGGGGAAGTTACGACGGCGACTTGGGTGGCGAAGAGGAGGCCGATCCCAATGAAGTATTTCGCGGGAAAAAAAGCAAGAAAAACCAATGGGATTCTCGTTGGATTTATATCGGTTCCTCGATCCTTGCCTTGCTGGGCATGCTGGGGGTGATCTTGGCCTTCACGATTTTCAAGGCGGATTCTTCCAAGCTGTGGGAGACGGCCGTCGACAACTTCAACAACGGTCGCTACAGCCAAGCTCTTGCAGATGTTGAAAATTACGTCAAAAGTTTTCCCAGTGACAGCAAGGTCGCCGACGCCCAAGTCAAAATCGCCAACTGTACATTGCGGACCTCGTATGACAGCAAGCAATGGGAAAACACATTAACCCGTGCGGAAACCGTCTTGCCAGAGCTACTGGCGGTGTTGGAAGAAGAGGAGCAGGTCGAGAAATTTGGTGACTTGCGAAGTGAGCTCGGCGTGATTCTGCCCGGAACGGCATTAGGTTTTTCCTCTAAGGGACTCGATTCCGATGACGTGGAAGTCAAGAAATCCCAGTTGGCGTTGGCCGAACAGACAATGCAGTTAATCGACAACCCAACCTATGTACCCAGCAGCGAAAAGCGCAAACCTGGGGTCGCCACGAACTTGACATTATTGGCCGATAATATCGCCAAAATCAAACGTCAAATCACGATGGAGCGGGATTATGTGACAGCCGTTGACTCCATGAATTCTCTTACGGATTCCGGAGATACAAAAGCGGCGTTTCAAACCTTTCTGGAATTGACCAGTAAATATCCGGAGTTGAAAGTACGTGAAGAAATACAGCAGGCGATGATGAATATTAGCCTGCGTGAAGCCGAGTTGGTCGAAACCATCGATGTGGATTTAGCAACGCCCGATCGCCCCGCCTCCCCTATCTCCTCCAGCGTCGTCTTGGCCACCAAGACTGGGAAGAAGAGCATTCTTGGCCTTTCCAACGAGATGCTGGTATATCTTATTGATGGAACGCTCTACGGCATTCAGGCAGTTGATGGCAATGTGATTTGGCAGAGGTATCTCGGCGTGGAAACGCTGATTGAACCCGTGTGGTTGGGGGAGCCGAACAAATCAGACGTCATTGCGGTTGATTCAGAAAACCACGATTTAATCCGTTTCTCATCGACGGACGGGGCGGAACTCTGGCGGGTTAACATTGGCGAGCCATTCGCTCAACCGAATGTGACGCCTTTGGGGTTATTGGTGACCACTCGTTCCGGCAAAGTCATGAACATTGAACCCGCGGATGGTAGTACCGGCCAAGCCGCTCAGGTACCTAAGGAGTGTTCTGTTTCCGGTGTCGTAATTAGCGGCCTGCCGTTCATCTACCAGTTGGCCGATGATTCGAACTTGTATGTGATTTCCGCAGAGACGATGACGTGTCGAGAGGTTTTCTATCTGGGCCATGACCCGGGCTCCGTTTCGGTGCGACCTTTTGTGATTTCGGGATTCATGCTGGTGCCGGTTAACGCAGCAAACTACTGCAACTTGCACGTGCTGAAACCGTTTGAAAATGGTCTCAAGCTAGACGACGCACAGACTTCGATACGCTTCAAAGGCCAGGTGAAATCCCCCATCATTCGTTACAACCGCTGGGCGATTGTGATGTCGGATACGGGTGATTTGCAAATGATCGAAATCAATAAAGCTGATGAGGAGTTACCCGCTGAAACAGTGGTTTCCCAAGCTGTCGCCGTCAAACGGGTGGGTTCCAATTACTTATTGGCGGACTCCCAGCAGTTGTGGATTTGTGGTGGTTATGGGATTCGTCGGTTCCGTATTCAGAACGCCGTCGGGAAATTTAGTGAAAAGGGCGTTACTAATAACCTCGATGCATTCTTGGGACCTCTCTCACTGAATGGTGAGACCCTGTTTCATCTGCGACGCCGTAGCAGCTCTTCGATGGTTTCCGTCTCGGCGGTAGACTCGGAGACGTTAAAAGAGATATGGCGAACTGATTTTGCCGCTCCCTTGGCCGGTCCCCCCATCACGGACGGAGATCGCATGATCGCGGTTTCTGCTCAGGGGGACGTGTTTGAAATTACCGATGATGTGGTTGACCAGGGTCGGTCTAACTCTCCCTCCGTGCGAGGTAGCACCGTGGTGCAAAGCCTGGTGTTCGACAATATGGTGGATTTTGGCGACCGTTATGTGGTCACTGGGCCGGCGGATCGCAAAAGTATCTTAGCCTTAAATATGTCCGAGTCGCCGCCTTCCAAACTTTCAGAATTACAACCGCCAGCAGACAAGCCAGCGTGTGACCCCGTCGCCTTTGGCGATACCTTATTGGTGGCCACGAAACGCGGACAAGTTTTTCGTATTGATCCGCGAACGGGTCGCCCTGTGGGGGCCCCCTTCCAGCCGCCACTCACGCCCAACACGGATACTTTTTGGCGACGACCTTTGGTCCTCGATTCCCAAAAACGTTTTATGATCGGTGATGCAGAGGGGCAGTTATTCCTGGTGGAATCGGAAGGTGATAACTCGCTGCAGAAAATTCATGAGCTGCAACTTGATGGGCTGTTGTTATCTCCCCTCGTGGGTGCAGCTGGTTCCGCTTACGCCGTTGTGCGAGACGACAGCGGAGATCTGCTGGTAGGGATTCCCTACGCGGATCAAATGCAGGTGACAGGAAGCGTCGCTTTGCCGGGCGGGTACGTTGCTGGTCCCTTGCCTATTGGTGACGATTTAATGGTGGTGTTGGTCGATACCGGTGAAACAGTCTGTTTCAATACCGCGTTGGAACAACAGTGGGCAGTCGAAATTCCACCTGGCGATAATGATCAGCTTGCCGGAGCGCCCGTTCTGTTAAATGGCCAGCTCGTGATGGCTTTTGTCTCCGGCAAAATCGTCGCAGTGGATCCTGCCTCGGGCGAAGTGAAAAATTCCGTGGATCTGGGACGTCCGATCTCCCATCCACCAGTGGAGCTGAACGGTAAACTGCTGGTGACGGGTACGGATGGAACGCTGCATCAACTTGACGCGTTAAATTGGTAACACGACTGGCTGAGATACTTTGGCTTTGAGACCGAAACTTAGTGACCGAAACATGAATCGAAAAAACATGAGATCGATTTGGATGGCCTCGCTGATTGGATGCGCAATTGCCTTTGGGGTGGTTGCTTGCCCATCATCGATTTTGGCTCAGCAGGAAGACGCGGCTCAGGAGCAGGAGTCGGATGGGGCGCAAACTGTCGATTTAGAAGCAGATGCCAAAGAGTTTGCGAATGCTAACGATGTCAAAGAGGTTGAGATTCCGGTAATTGATCGGGTGCCATTTGACCGACTCACTTTCGATGCCAGCAATGACAATTGGGTTTTAGATGTTGATCCGCTGGTGTTGGAGGGAGTCTCTCCGAACGCACCTATCAATCCCAAGGATCAATCGGACCGACTGCTCTTCACCATGGAAACCGATTATCCGGGCCGTCGGTGGGCTTGTCCTTGGAGCAGTCTTGTCAAGGTCGAGAGGTACAGCGATTTAGTCTTGGGAGAAGCGGAAAAGGCCATGCAGGCCAAAGACTATGCAACGGCTTTTCGTACCTTGCTTTTCCTTTCCGATTTATCCGATGCCAGGGGCGCGGGTAAAATTAAGCAGATGATGGATGAGTGTCTCTATGAGGATGGGCATGAAAATCTGGAAGCCGGCAATTTTGGCGAAGCGTTAACGGCATTTGAAGCGTTGTATGAAAGACAGCCACGTTACAAAGTGCGTGGGGCTGGTTCGCTGTTAGAGAAGATTACGAAGTGTATTAACGAGTTCATCCGTGAAAAAGTAGAGGCCGGCGAATATGCAGCGGCTCGTTCGTTACTCGCTACCTTGCGTCTGGAGTACGGCAACAAAGTCGACGAAGTGATGCAGTTTTGGGAATTGGACATGAAAAAGCGTGCTCTGACACGCTTGCAGGATGTTGAGAAAGCTGTGCAGGCCGGAGATGGAATGTCGGCACACAAAAATGTTCGCGAAGTCATTTACGTGATGCCATCGCTTGTGGAGTCCGTACAGAAATTCAATGAGATTGTTGAGAGGTTTCCGTTTGTATTCGTGGGTGTCACGCAGCGTGCGATCAGTCGTGATGTGCGGCGGATCGAAGATTGGGCAGCGCGACGGGTTGGCTATCTAATTGATCGTTGGATCATGGAGTTCCAAAAACCCACAGACCAAGGGGGCAAGTATATTTTCCCCGGTGGACGTCTGCAGGCGATTGATGAATTGGGCCTGAAGTTTCGTATTCAATTAACACAGCCACTGCCCGAGGGCGTACCGCCCATCCTGACTTACGAGTTGGAGAACCGTTTGCACGAGTTGGCAACCATTGGCTCGGATGAATACTATATTCCTTGGGCTCGACTCGTAAAAACGATTGAAATCGAAGATGAACGATCCATTGTGTTTACGCTCAAGTATCCCCACGTTCTACCGGAATCGCTCCTGGTAATGCCTTGGTTCTCAAAAGGTGATGAGCGGTTGGAAGAGAACTTTGGTTTTTATAAACCGCAGTCAGAAAAGACCGAAGAGGTGATTTATGAGCGTAATGATCGGTTCCCCAAAGTAGCAGGGCGACAGAATCCACTCATCATCGAAAGAGTCTATAACAACAGCGCAGAAGCCACAGACGCCCTGATTCGAGGAGAACTGGATGTGGTAGATCGGGTTTATCCCGGTGATATCTCACGACTGAGAAAAGATCCCATGATCACCGTGCGTCCATATTTGATTCCATCGGTTCACATGTTGATTCCCAATCCGCGGAATGATCATATGAAAAGCGATAGTTTTCGACGCGCTTTGCATTTTGCAATCAACCGTGACTTGATAATCAAAGAAATCATTTCTGGAGGAAGCCAGATTGAAGGTTTCAAGGTGGTCAGCGGACCGTTCCCAGAAGGCACGGATGTCAGTAATGACCTGGCCTACGCGTACAATCGCGATGTCATTCCTCGCGAGCACAGTGCCCTGTTGGCACTTGTCTTGGCCCAGCAGTACGTGACTCAGGAAACCAATCGGCTGGAAAACGAGGGCGTGCCTAATCCGGAAGTGGAAATGCCCAAAGTGGTACTCACCTTCCCATCCACCGAAACCATTACGGCGGCCTGTACTAACATGGCCCAGCAATGGCGGGCAGCGGGTGTGGAAGCCGAGTTGCGACCTTTGCCACCCGGGCAATTGGTTCCCGAAAACGACGATTGGGATTTGCTATACGCCGAAGTGCAAATGCAGGAACCGCTGGTCGATGCCTACCGCCTTTTTGGAAGGAATGGGCTTGTGAAATTGGTGGATCCGACGATTGAACAGGCCTTACGAAAATTAGATTCCTCATATAAGTGGCGTGATATTTCCAGGAATCTGCGTCGCGTTCACCAACAATCCGCAAACAATCTGTCCATCCTGCCGCTTTGGCAGATTGTTGATCATTACGCCTACCGAAAAAACGTATTCAATATTGGTAAAGACATCGTTTCGCTTTATCAACATTTGGATGAGTGGCGAATCGATGGCGTGGCACTGCCAAACGAAGGTAATGAAGTTTCAAAAAAACAACCTTGATATTTATGCAAGCTGAATTCCCCCCAACTCGTACTCCCAAGTCCCAGCCATATTTATGGTTAGTGATCACGCTTTGTATTTGCTTTTTGGGAAGCGTCGCTCATCTCGATGCAGCACCCCAGAAAGCGGAGCAGGAAGAAGAAGCTGCGGAAGCGGCCTGGGAATATCGTCCCTACAACGTCGTCGTTTGGTTAGCCCATGATAATTCGTGGCGTCTGCAAGGGCTGGAAGAGGGCATCATCGAAGGTGTGGCGACCCAGGCAATGCTGGCCGATCCCAGTAGCTGGAAGCTGGAAATCAGCCGGGCTCCCAATCCATGGAACTGGCGTCTGATCTCAAGGGATTTTGATCGCGATCTGTACACGGACGATTTGCAGGCCGACGTGATTAATGCGGGAGATACCCAGAACGCGGATAAATTGATCATTGTCAAAATCACAGAGAATCTTGGGGAGTACGATACTAGCGTTCAGGAATTTGACTTGCACACCAAAATTTGGGGTGCCAAGGTGATTCGGAAGGCCGAAACTGGAAATTTGGCGAGCGTCATTTTTGACAGTATTCGCACGGCTTTCATGCCGATTACGCGTATCGAAAATGTATTAGATAAAGATGTGCGTGTACGTGTTCGAGCGATTGGTGTTTGTGAAATTGCTGAACGTGACGTGAATGGCGAATGGAAGATGGTGAAGAATACAGGTTCGCCTGCTTGGATCAATGACGATGAAATCCTCATGCCGGTAGTGCTGCGGAAAGATCGGCGAGGCAACCTCGATAATATCAGTGCCATCTTTTGGACATTTCTCTCCATCGTCGATCGCAGTGGCCCCAACTTGAATTGTATTACGCATGCCATGCGTCGAGCTCCACTGGGTGGTCGAACCGGCGGGCGTACTGAACGCTTGGGGTTGTGTGTGCGAGCACCTAATCGCGAGACCAAGTTGCGACTGATCTCAAACGACAAACAGCAAGTGCCGTTACCAGATCTCGAGATTTATTCTCGTAATCCCGATACGCCCGCTGATGAGGATTCGGAGTTTATCGGCAAGACCGATTGGCGCGGTGAAATTGTGATTCCTCCCAACGACGATCCGATCAGGATACTGTTCGTGAAAAGTGGGCGACGAGGCTTGGCTCGGGTTCCCATGGTTCCCGGGCTTTATGACAGCCAAGAGACCTCAATGCCGAATGATGAAAAACGGCTTTACGCCGAAGGGATTACCCGGGGTTTATTTAACGAGCTGATGGACAACGTAGCCAGACGGCAGCTAATTGCGGAAAGGTTTCGTATCGCTTTGGAGAATGATAATCTCGAAAAAGCTTCTGACTTGGTGCAGGAACTCAGTGAAGTTCCGGATGCCAATACATTCAAACGGCGTCTGAATATGGAAAAGCAAGACTTGCTTAGCGGAGATATCGACAAACGAGAAGTCGATTACATCAAAGGGTATTTTTTGCAGTTGGAGACAGCGACATCTGGCTTCCTTAATAACGTGAAAAATACTCAGTTGACGCGCGATTTGCAGGGTGCACGTAAGAAATAAAAGCCCGCACCAAAGCATTCGGCATTGCCGATGCGAGTGGGGTTTTTTACACCCATTCGCGGTGGTTTGATGCGTGTTTGCCTGAGCCACTAGCCCATTCATTGCCTAATCAAATTAGGCCGGGAATTAAAAAGCACGCTGCAGTTCTGCAACCACATAGGTCCCGAGGTGTTGGGATGGCGTGGGGTGGTTTTATGGCAGCTTACTGTCTTGGCCTTTACCTTAGGAGCAAGTCGCTATCCAGTCGCGTCATCGCTTGCCGGACGGACCTAAGGTACTCGGCTGGATCAGCTTCGAATTGAGCTCGGTTTTCTGCGTTGGCAAAAAGTACAATTACCGTAGGCCCATCGTCTTCCCCGTAGAACACGCCGTGTTTTCGCTTTCCGTCAACAAGTTCGCCCCGATTGTGGAATTCCACAGGGTCTGAGCCGCCGAGGAGTGGGCTGAACATGTCGGGGGTTAATTGGAACAGGTCGCGTTTCTCCTTTGATGCAAACAGGAACAAGCGACCGCGATGGTAACACCCCCATTGTGGATCGCCCTTGGTCCATTCTTGTTGCTCCATTAAGGATACGCAGCAGTAACCTTCCAAGCCGACGGATTTTTGAGCAGGTTGGTTGGGGGCTGACTTGGGCGTCAACGCAAAGGACGGTTCAACAGACGCCGGCTCCGCAGAGGCGAGGGGTGCCAGCGGTTTGCTGGTTTGCTCGTCATTACGATCCATGGGTTGGAAGGCGGCTGGTTCGCTTATGCCTGTAGGTAATAGTGCGGGTTGTGAGTTGGGTTCCGCTACCGATTCCGTCGCCAGCGGTTCGCTGATCTGCTGATCATTACGATCCATGGGTCGGAGGGTTGCTGGTTCGCTCGTACCTGCAGGTAATAGAGCGGGTTGTAAGGTGGTTTCCGCTACCGATTCCGTCGCCAGCGGTTCGCTGGAGTTTACCAAAGGCGACTTTGCCCGGTTTTTAGAGTCGCCGTCACTTTTTTCTGGCATGGAATCATTACTGTTTGCCGACTCAGCTTGTGAGTTCTGCTGCTCTGCTGGAATGGCAGCTTCATCAGATGAGACGGTCGTTTGGAAGACGCCTCCTCTCGGTGCGGTAAGAGAAGCGTCGGAATGAGTCTCTTTCTGCGGGAGTGCGCGGGGTAGGATTTGAGCGGATTCTCGCAAGGTATTAGACGCCTGACGCGGAGGGGCAGTCGACCGCAAGTCCGTTTTAGAAAGTGAGTCCGGCAGCGGCTGGGGAGTTTCGGTACTTGGTGCTTTATAGGGCTTTGCCAAAGTTGGTTCGGGGTTATCGAATTTGAAACCGTGTGTGGGAGTCACCGTTTCAGGAATCACGGTGGTTGATTCTTGTGGACTGCCTTCCTCGGGGACGGTAGATGCCGCGTGAAAATTTTCTTTGTTGGCCGATGGTGGCTGTTTCCAAGCGACTTGGGCAGTGCGTTCAGCCTGAGCATTGAGCTTTGCTTGGGCGGCAAGTTCTGCTTGTTTTCTTGCATAAAGTGGATTAACGATTCTTTTTGCCAGCGCCTGCCGCTCTTGTGTTTGAGATGGATTCGGGGACGCAATCGGTTCCGTTTGTTTCACCGCAGGTGGCGTTGGAGCTCCAGCTTGGGTGGGGTTTCCGTATCGGATCCTTGGTAACTGTTGATTGGCCAAGGGTGGCGGTGCGAAGGCGTTATTAACAGAGGGACGCGCGGGGATCTCAGTAGCCAGGTCGTTCCCCGGTACTAATGGGGTCGGTACCTGTGGTCTAGTTTGCATTTTTGGAATGCCAAGATCAGCACTCGGGTTCGCTGGATTTACCGAGGTGGGCTTTGCTGGGGTTTGGCTGATTGACCAAGGTTCGGGGTTCTTGAATTTCGGCGTTTGAAATCCCTGTTTGTTTTCATGGTTGTTTTGAAATTGATTGAGATCAGAGTTCGCAGCAGCACCGTAGGAAGCCGTTCGGTTTTGTTGAGCAGTATGTGTGTCTCGCTGCCGACGAATCTCTTTCCTTAACTGATTTACTTCTTTCGCAACCTTGGGTGGGACATTGGAGGCCGACTGCTTAGCCTGCTCGATCATGCGTTTGTAACCGTCACTCGATCGCGGGCTCGAACGTTC
>JAAEPL010000219.1 GCA_024232675.1 Planctomycetaceae bacterium | reverse complement strand
TCGTGATTACGATTTGGACATTTTGGGCGCGGTTGCTCTCGCCGGTACCGGAGTAGGAGTTTCCCAAGGCGGTCGAGGTGGTGCTTATAACGTAGGCACGTCGAACCAAGCACCTCCCACCGAACTGACCATTCTGCGAAAGCTGCCTGGCAATCGCCAATTGGCAATGCGAGTTCGCTTATCGGAGGCCGTGAACAATCCGGCAGCCAGAATCTTGGTCGCCCCGGGCGATACGCTGATTCTACGCTACACACCGGAAGAAGAAACGCTTAACACAGCGATCAGTATCTTCTTCACTTACGGAATTCGCCAGCTGTTCAATTAACACCAGCTGACAAAAGAAAATAGTAAGAGCCGCTCTACGAGCGGCTCTTTTTTTTTGCGTCGATAAAATGCCCGAGCGTTAAACGACGGTCACCTCGTCAACCATATCCGCCATCGATTCCGGCAGTCGGGGTCCGACGATCGAAACCACGCGTGACGCCAGATAATTACCCCAGCGGGCCGCTTGCACAGCACCCATGCAACGTGCCAGCCCGAACAAGACGCCACCTGCGAAGGCATCCCCGGCACCAACCGTATCAATCGCCCCTACCTGAAAACCAGGAACGCGTGTCACTTTACCGTTGAAAACGACAAGGCAACCATTCGGGCCATCCGTCAAAAATACGGTGTCGGCCATACTGCCAAGCTTTTCGCCACATTGGTCGAGATCATCCACTTCGCATAACTGCCGCGCTTCGTCTGCATTGCAAAACAGCACGTCACAATATTGCGGGATGATTTCCAAAAACTGCTTTTGATAGCGATCAACTAAAAAGGGATCCGAAACCGTAAATGCGGTAATCAAGCCATGCTTTTTCGACTGCTCAAAGGTCTCCACACAAGCCGCGCGTGGCCCTTCGGCATCCCACAAATAACCTTCGATGTAACTGAACTTGGAAGCCGCCAGATGCTCGACGTTAATATCATCTTTGGTTAGGGAAGTAGAAACGCCCAGATGGGTACACATGGTTCGTTCCGCATCGGGAGTCGTTAACACAACGCAAGTTCCGGTAGGATTCGCGCTCTCGGGAGCCATCGCAACATCGAATTTTATCCCGGCCTTTTCCATATCTTGCCGATAAAACTCGCCGTGCGTATCGTGGGCAACCTTCCCACAATAGACACCGGTACCGCCGCTTTGCGCGATCGCGACCATCGTATTGGCAGCGGAACCTCCCGATGCCAATTCCATGCGGTGATCGGCCAGATTGTGGAGAATACCGGCTTGGCGATCCGTATCCATCAATGTCATTCCGCCGCGTTGCAGATCCTGCAGCGAAATAAACTCATCGGGCACCATCGCCAGTAAATCAACGATCGCATTTCCTACGCCGAATACATCAAACTTTTTGTCCACGCTAGAATTCCTCTGGTTCGAGTGATTCACCGGCTTGTCGTTCACACCGCTGAATGGTTTACTAAAATGTAAGGCAGAGACAAATTATGTCGGACCCACCACAACTCGCAAGGTACGATTCACTTTATGGCCGCCACTATCCGCTCGTTTATCGCCATTGATATCCCATCTGATGCCGCTCGCGGACTCGGACGCGTCATCCGTCGAATGGCTCAAAAGTGGCCTGAATACCGCTGGGCAGACCCACAAACCCTGCACTTGACGCTCAATTTCCTGGGAAATGTGCCGGATGAAAAATTACCTCGCGTTTGCGAGATTCTTCGAGAAACGTTGGCTAATCACAGTCGCTTCTCCTTTGAACTCCAAGGGCTCGGAGCGTTTCCCAAAGCCACCCGTCCGAAAGTCATTTGGGTGGGTGTGGGAGAAGGTAAGTCACCGCTCTCACGACTGTTTTACGATTTCGCTCAAAACTTGGAAGAATTGAGATTAGATCGGGATCGCAAGGCATTTCGGCCGCACATTTCCTTAGCTCGAATCCAAAACGGTGAACGATGGCCTGACTCCATGGTCGCCCACTTAACCAGCGAGCCTCCCACCCAAATCGGCCTGGTCTCCGTAGACGAGGTGCTTCTTTATTCCAGCCACCAAGAAAAATCGGGTTCTGTCCACACCGTGATGGATCGAGTGGCATTGGCCTAGGCGGGGCATGATTTTTAAAGAAATCTCAATTATTTGTTGAGGAAAAACTCCGCGACGGACCTTACTTGTCACGTTCTCCGCGAAGAATCTTATAGGTCGGGATGCAATCGTTCGTTAGGTCGAATCCATCCCTCAGCCCCTTTCTAACCCTGTAGCGAACTGCCACAATATCGATTGGCAGGTAAAGGGACGAACTCGCGGGCTGGTTTCCTCGTTTCTACCAAAGGACCACCCCATGCCAACAACTAAAACTGCGTCAACAGAGACGCGAAAAGCATCCTCATCCAAACTGGAAGGTAAGACGATGGCCAAAAAAGTTAAGCCAGCCAAGAAAAAGACTGCGTCAAAAATGGACGCACTGCTGAAGGATAACGAGAACCTCAATACTGCCGTCCAACAGATTGAGAAGCAGTTTGGTGACGGTTCGATTATGCCGTTGACCAACGATAGCGTTTCCAAGATCCGCGGCATTTCGACAGGTAGCCTTGCCTTGGATATCGCGTTGGGTGGTCAAGGATTACCCTGTGGCAGAATCATCGAAGTTTACGGCCCAGAATCCAGCGGAAAAACCACGCTGGCTTTGCACACCATTGCCGAAGCACAAAAAAGCGGAGGCATTGCAGCGTTCATTGATGCCGAGCACGCATTTGATCCCTCATGGGCAAAAAAACTAGGCGTGCAACTCGATACGTTACTGGTTAGCCAACCGAGTAGCGGTGAGGAAGCCATGCAAATTTGCGAGATGCTCGTCAAATCAAACGCCGTGGACATCATTGTCATCGATTCCGTTGCCGCGTTGGTTCCGAAACAAGAACTAGAAGGCGAAATCGGCCAATCCCATGTTGGCTTGCAGGCGCGGCTAATGAGCCAATCGATGCGAAAGCTGACAGGGGCCATTGCTAAAAGTAAGACCTGTACGGTTTTCATTAACCAAATCAGAATGAAGATCGGTGTCATGTTTGGCAGCCCCGAAACGACACCCGGTGGGCGAGCCTTGAAATTCTATAGCTCTTGCCGAGTCGATGTGCGACGAATCGGGGCGCTTAAAGATGGCGACGAAGTGGTTGGCCAAAGAGTAAAGTGCAAAATCGTCAAAAATAAGGTGGCACCGCCTTTCCGGATTGCCGAGTTCGACATGATGCACAGTAACGGAATCAGTTTTGAAGGGGATATTCTGGATTTGGGCGTCGCCCATCAGATCGTCAAGAAGAGTGGGGCCTGGTTCAAATACGGGACTACTCATATTGGACAGGGTAAGGAGAAAGCTCGGAATTACCTGGTTGAAAATCCAGAAATCGCTGATGAAATTCGCTTGAAGATTATGCATGCGGGTGGCTACATCGATGATGTATCTGAAAAAGTGGAAGCGACTGAAGAGGCCGCTAAGAAAGTCGCGACAGCGACCTGATAATCGGCTGCCCTGAGAGCTCCCCCCGCCGCAACGAATCTCGGGGTCACGTGGTCCTCAAAGAAAAAGAAACTTATTACCAAACGGCAGAGAGCATCCTCGCTTTCTGCCGTTTTTTTCTCTTCTCCAGCTCATGACAATTTTCACATCTTTTAACT
>JAAEPL010000218.1 GCA_024232675.1 Planctomycetaceae bacterium | reverse complement strand
TTTCGATTTCGATGGCGATGTTCAAGTTGCCTCTCGATAGATCTTCTGGAAACCGATAAATTAATCCCTTCCTCGCGAAGAAGTCGAGGGAGGGATTTTTTATGCGCTTATTGATTGCAAGCAGAAGCCTCAAGTAATTGAGTCGGCTGCAGCGACACAGGCAATGCCAGCGCGTTTTTTGAATCCATCCTTTGATCTTGAGCGGAAAACGCCTCGTGTTGCCGCGCTTTCCGCGTATTAAAAATCACTACCAGGCTACGACCCAAATCAAAACTGCTATGCCCCAACGGAACCTCAACTCTCCCGCTACTCAGGAATTTGCCTGGAGCTCCTCCAAGCGATTCTGGATCAGTTGGGTCATTGGGTTTCACCTCTTTTGTGTTGTGTTGGCACCTTTGGCGGTCGTCGACCCGCGTCCGGTTCTGGCGGTCGACATGCAACGAATACTACGACCTTATAGCGAGTCGCTTTTCTTGCTGCATGGCTACCGATTCTTTGCGCCGGAACCGGGTCCCAGCCATATCGTGCGCTACGAAATTTCACTTCCCTCAGGAGAACTGCTTACTGGGCAATTCCCGGATCGCGACGAGCACTGGCCTCGACTCATTTACCATCGTTGGTTCATGTTGTCTGAAACTGTTTTCCAACACGTTTCCGCCACACTCGGTGAAGACGAACTGGGCCAGTGGCAACAACAAGTCGAGGGTGAAATTGCAGCCTTACAACAGAGCGATCCTCGCGCGGCAGGAAGATTATCTGCCGAACTGAAAGAGGAACTTCAGGACCACCAGCGGGCTTTGGAAATTCGCAACGACCTCGTAGTCAATATTGGCAAAAAGCTGCTACAGAAGTACGGCGGAGATAAAATTGAAATGCGGCTGGTCACTCGAGTCATCCCGCCACCACAAGATATTGCCATGGGCTTGCGTTTGGAAAACGAAAGGTACCTGCCAAGCGAGCTGTCTTATAAATTGGGGACCGTTTATGCCAATGCGAATGGCCTCGAATCGCTTTCACCCGAAAGTGAAAACCCCTCAGAGCGCTCGCCAAAAGCAGGGCAGGGCAGGGGAGGTAAAACCCCATGAGTGGAACTTTAAAGACCTACTTCCAAGAGATCTCTTCGGCCTGGAATCAATTTTGGTTTACGCCTAACCACCCAGCCACGATCTGCTTGATGCGAATTTTGGTCGGGTCGATGTTGCTTTACACCCATTTAATTTGGACACTTGAACTGCCGACGTTCTTTGCTGCCAACGGTATTTTTTCGGAAGATTTCCGGAGCTTGGTGAACGGCCCGGGATCGTGGGCCTGGAGTCATTTCTATGGTCCCAGTAATACCGTTTGGCTTTGGGGCACGCACGGCATCTCGCTTTTAATCCTGCTCGCATTCACGATTGGCTGGCAGACCCGAGTGACTTCCATCTTGGCGTTTCTTGTGACTGTTTCATACGCCAACCGCGCCGGCGGCGCCTTGTTCGGGCTGGATCAAATCAATGGTTTTCTAACGCTGTATTTGGCGGTGGGTCCGTGCGGAGCCATGTACTCGCTAGATGCCTACCTACGGGAACGGCGCGGAAAACCAGCGTCGCCACCCTCATTAACGACTACGGCCAACATCAGCATGCGTTTAATGCAATGCCACCTTTGCCTGGTTTACTTTTTCGCGGGCCTCAGCAAACTCCAAGGCGCATCTTGGTGGGATGGCACCGCCATCTGGGGCGCGTTCGCCAGTTACGAATACCAAACCATGGATATGACTTGGTTGGTTCATCTACCTTGGCTGGTCAACATCCTGACGCTCGCCTCCCTCTTTTGGGAAGTCTCTTATGCCTTCTTGGTGTGGCCTCGCTTAACCCGCCCCCTAATGCTCATTGGTGCCGTGCTTCTGCATGCAGGCATCGGTCTATGCATGGGAATGATAACGTTCGGCTTGATCATGATCATTGCCAATATCGCATTCCTACCACCTGAGATGGTGCAGCGTCAGCTTCATCGGTTGCGCGGCGTGCTGCGTCCCACCGGAAGTTCCCGAATAGAGAGCAGTTGAGACGGATGCGATTCCTAAGACTTACGATTGCGTACGAAGGCACCCGTTACGTGGGTTGGCAAATCCAACCCAATGGCGTTTCCATTCAGTTGCTTCTGGAGAAGGCTTGGACCGCCGTGACGCAAGAGACGCTCCGTATTACTGCCAGTGGCCGCACCGATTCCGGAGTACACGCCTTGGCACAGGTGTGCAGCCTGTGCACCCACAGTCAAATTGCCGCGAGCAAGCTGATTCAGGCTCTAAATGCCAACCTGCCATTCGACATTCGTGTCTTAAACGTCGAGGAAGCTCCTGGAAATTTCCATGCGATTCGGGACGCGGTGGGAAAGACTTATCGCTACCAAATTCAAACGGGACGAATTCAAGATCTCTTTCAGAGACACGTCCGTTGGTTCGTGCCACGCAACCTGGATATCGAAGCCATGCAGGAAGCAACTCAACACATTGTTGGCAAGCACGATTTCTCCAGTTTTGAGGCGACCGGAGCGGCCCGGGAAGATTCCATTCGTACGGTTCGCGAACTAACTATCCAGCCGTTTCAAAGCGAACGTTTCCAATTCATTGACATTGAAATATCGGCTGATGGATTTTTGTACAACATGGTCAGAAACATTGTCGGATCGTTGATCGTCGTGGGCAGGGAAAGGCAGGGGAGTGCGTGGATCAAAACCGTCATGGATGCCCGCGATCGCAAACAGGCCGGGGAAACAGCACCCGCGCATGGTCTGTTTCTCGTACACGTTCAATATGATTGGTAACTGAAAAACCACCATTGCGGACGGTATGATTTCGGCTATCCGCAGCCTAGAATGGAAAAGCCAGAGATCGCCCAACTTTTCGCTCCTTCCAGCCAACCCAGGAACTATCCCGCGTGTCCAGTTCTCGAGACTACCTTGGCGGTTACCGTCTGATCCGCTTGATTCGAGGCGGGCAAGTATGCAACGTCTGGGAGGCGTTCAAAGACGAGGACCGTCAGCGAGTGGCGATCAAAGTTCTTTTGGATCGACAAAGGGACAACAAAGTTGAAATTGAGCAACTCCGCAACGAGGGCAGGGTTGGCATCCATTTAGATCACCCGAATGTGATCCGTGTTTTCGATTTCATCGACCGTTACGACTTACCGTTTTTGGTCATGCAGTTATTTAACGCTCGCAACCTGAAACAGATGATCCGGGATGAATACAAGACGCTGGCCGTTAGCATCCCCGAGATCGTTCGACAAGCGGCTGAATCATTGGACTACCTCCATGAAAAAGGCTGGATTCATTGCGACGTCAAGCCAGACAACTATCTGGTCAGCGAGCAGGGCGAAGTGAAGCTGATCGATTTTTCGATCGCTCAATTACTCAAAAAACAAAAACGTAGCCTGTTCGGAAAAAAACTTATTCAGGGCACTCGCAGCTATATGGCACCCGAGCAGATTCGGGGGAAGCCGTTATCCCGGGCAACGGACGTTTACGGATTTGGCTGCGTCATGCATGAGCTGCTTACGGGCAAACCTCCGTTCAGCGGGACGAATCCCGACGAGCTATTGAAACGACACCTGCGAGCCGCTCCACAACCGATTACAGCCTTCAACAAAGACGTTTCCGAGGATTTCACCAAGCTCATCCTGCTAACGCTGAAGAAGGACCCCGAGAAGCGGCCACAAAGCCTGAGAGAATTCCTCAGAATGATGTCCACAATCCGCATCTACCGAGCGGGGCGGCGACCCACCTTGTCGGACGACTCTTAAAGGGATCCGACAATAAACATCTCGACAAGAATCCTTTCTCTTGCGACGATAGGGGTCTTAATTCGACCCTATTTGATTTGCGTGATTCCCTATGGATTACTTGCCGTTCGAACAACCCATTGCCGATCTAGAAGCCGAGATTCATGACCTGGAAAGTCAGCAAGATGAATCGGCCGAAGCTGTGGAATTGCTACGTCAAAAAAAGAGCGAACTTGCTCGCATTACCGATGAGATTTATTCTCAGCTCACACCGTGGCAAACCGTGTTAGTAGCGCGGCATAAAAACCGGCCACACACCATCGATTATCTGTCGCTTGTTTTCGACGAATTCGTGGAACTGCACGGCGATAAATTCTTCGGCGACGATCGCGCCATGCGAACCGGATTTGCCAAACTCGATGATCGCAAAGTCTTGGTGATTGGGCACCAGAAAGGTCGCAATTACAAAGAACGCACCGAGAACTTCTTCGGCTGCGCCCATCCCGAGGGTTACCGCAAGGCCATGTCCAAAATGCGACTTGCCGCCAAGTACGGACTGCCTGTGATTTGCCTGATTGATACGCCAGGAGCATACCCAGGCATCGGTGCTGAAGAACGAGGGCAGGCTCAGGTGATTGCGGAAAACATGTACGAAATGTCGCGTCTAAAAACGCCGATCGTATGCGTCGTAATCGGCGAAGGTGGCAGTGGCGGTGCCTTGGGCATTGGCGTCGGTGATCGCGTCGCCATGATGCAACACTCCTATTATTCGGTGATCAGTCCCGAAGGCTGCGCCGGGATCCTTTGGAAGAGCGCTGAATTTGCCGAAAAGGCCGCCGAGGCGCTCAAATTCACCTCCAAAAATCTGAAACGCTTAGGCATCGTCGACGAGGTCATTCCCGAACCACGTGGCGGCGCGCATCGTGACCACCACATGACGGCCAGTCGCTTAAAGCAATTCCTTGGCAAGTCACTCAAAAACCTATGTGATATGCCAACCGATGAACTGCTGAATCAACGCTATGAGAAGTTCCGCCAGATCGGTGTCTTCATGGAAGAAAGCAATCGCGAAGCGAGTTCCGTCGCGGAGTGATGAATACACGTTTTCGTTCGCGTGAAAATCGCTCGAAGCCAAACCGGAAAGCACTTCCGGGCACGCATGACGGGCTGGTAAAGCACAGCCCAACACGCGGGCAGACCCCCCAAACGTCACCTATCCGCAACGTCCGATAATGTTTCTTATGTTCGGTTTGGGGTATGGTTTTGCCTTGAAAACAGCCAGTTTTGGTTTTCACAGCGTGCATCTACCAGATCCGGTTCACAGGCTTAGCCAAACCACCGAGAAACTGCGAATCTCAACCAAGCAATTTCGCATTCCCAAATCTGTTTTACGATCCGCTGTACCCTGCCGCGACCGTCTGCTGTCGTTTCGGAAACCCGCAGTAGCCGCCGTCCATGCGCGTTGATTTCTACCGCCCGCTGGGAATCTTTTAAGGCCCAGATCCTGAATGCCGGATAAGCAATCACACAACCTTCGGATAGCCAAATCCACGTTCGAGAACCCGGTTCATCCAAGCTCCGCAAAACCTCCGCCAAACGCCCGCAGAACCCGGGCCGAATTCACGGAAGTTGGGTCGTAACGAATCTATCAATTGCCCCTGCTGAACCACATTCTGGCTTGATACGTCGGTCTCATCTCTAACTTCCAGCGCAACCCTTTGCCACGAGCCATTGCTGTCCCGCGAATTCGCCCTTGGTCAAAACAAGCTAGAAATTTCAAGCAAGATAAAACGAGGCTGGCAGTAACGAGCCTCAGGTTAACGCGACGTCTGCAAGAAATTAAAAAAACGTGTTTTTGGAAGCAGGGCGGTTCGCACTTTTTTTTCTGTGCCGGCTGCTAGGCCGCGGCAGCGCATCTTTCCCTTAAATTGCCGGATGACGCGTGGGCCGACAAGGCTCCGATATTCTCCGCAACGCCACTTCAACCTGGACTCTGCTTGGGTCAACCCAAGTAAAGCAAACCCGATCTTAAGATCACCAAGCTTTCGGCGAGATTGAATTGGGATCATGTGGCATCTTGATTGGGGATGACTTCCCACTATGCTCAGAGAGCGGTCACTTTATGAAAACGAGAATTGGTTCCATATTAATTCGACAAAAGACTCGTTTTTTTGTTGAAACCTGTGTCCGCTATGGCGTTTGCCCACGTGAAGAGCGGAAGGGATTTAAGACTCTGCTCTACCCTGCCCTTCACTACCCTTTAATATTTCATGCCTGAGACCCACCATGCAACTGATTCCCTCGAACGACACGCCGAGGAGCTTGCCCAAGCTCGGACTGGCAGCTTTGTCATTCCTAGCTCTCAGCCTCATTTTCAATTTTCACGCCGTTGCCCAACCGGGTCCCCCAGGCGGCGGTGGCCCGAATTCAGCCGATAAAAAAATCGTCGCTGATTTCGACACCGATGGAGATGGCATACTGAATCGCAGCGAACGGGACGAGGCCCGGAAGATGTTGCAACAGGCACAAGGCCGCAATGACCGACGGGGTAAACGCGGAGGCCCTCCAGGCGGTCGTGGCAAACGCGGTAACCGACCCGCCGGCAAACCCGGCCCTGCTGTAACCCCAGCCGACGTAGAAAACTATGCCGATGCCGGACTGTACGACCAAGACGTTTTACGAACCATCTTCATCGACTTCGAACACGATGACTGGGAACAAGAGATGGCAATCTTCAAACCGACGGACGTCGAAATTCCCGCGACGCTTACTGTCGATGGCGTGGAATACCCCAACGTCGGCATGAGTTTTCGCGGAGCGTCTTCATTTTTCATGGTGCCGGAAGGATCCAAACGATCTTTAAATCTGTCCATGGATTTTGTCGACGACGAGCAACGCCTGGACGGCTACAAGTCTCTGAATCTGTTGAATGGCAACGGCGACAGAAGCATGATGAGTTCGTATCTTTATTCCAACGTTGCCAAGCAACAGATCCCCACACCAAAAGTCAACTTTGTCAAAGTCGTGATCAATGGCCGCAGTTGGGGCATCTACGCCAATGCACAGCAGTTCAACAAAGATTTTCTTGAAGAGAATTACGGGACCCGCAAAGGCAACCGCTGGAAAGTAAACGGCAGCCCCCGAGGTGATGCCGGACTCCGCTACCTCGGCGACGATGTTGAGGAATATCAATCGCGATTTGAAATCAAATCCAAAGACAATCCTCAAGCTTGGAAAGATCTTATTCACCTTTGCAAAGTGCTCAACGAGACCCCGACGGATCAGTTAATAACCGAGCTAGAACCGATCTTGGATATTGACGGTGCGCTGTGGTTCCTGGCAGCAGATGTTGGCCTTATCAACAGCGACGGCTATTGGGTGAGAGCCAGTGACTACAGTATTTATCAAGATCCCGATGGTCAGTTTCACATCCTGCCCCATGACATGAACGAGTCATTCCGCGCGTCACGTGGTGGACGAGGCGGTCCCAAACGTTCCCGTGGACGGCAGGGGCGCGGCGGACAACGAGGCCCTGGAGGTCCCCCTCCTGGCGAAGGTCCTCCTCCCGGATTTGATGGTCCTCCCCCACAGCGAGGGAAACGATCACCCGGTGAGCCTCAGCGAACGCCGCCCAATCAACAACAAAGTGGAGGCTACGCGTTGGACCCTCTCGTCGGCATGGAACAAGATCGCTTCCCCCTTCGCAGTAAACTGTTGGCCAATCCCACATTGAGAACGCGTTACCTGCAGCATTTACGAACGATCGCGGAGGACCACATCGCCTGGGAACAACTGGGACCTCAAGTAGCAGACGCTCGAAAATTAATAGAATCGGATGTCTACGAAGACACGCGAAAGCTGATGTCCGATGAAGATTTTACTTCCAGCACCGACCCTAAATCGCCGGCAACCCCGGGTAGTCTGCGGGAGTTCGCAGAGAAACGCTCGCGTTATTTGCTCAACCACCCCGCGATAAAAGATCTTCCTCGCGATATGATTAAGTTACCGAAAACTTCATCCCCGTCGCCCGAATCACAGGGAAAAAAATAACGCATGGAATTCCTAGGCGTCCCTCTATTTGATAACGATCTGTACAAACTAGTGGTACGGTTCTTTATCAATCTCATATTTCTTGCGCTCGTGGTGGGCCTGTGCTACAACCGGCATCAAAAAAGCCGTGTCTTCATGTTCAACTTTGTGCTCATGAATGTCACGGTTTTTTTCATCTGCTTTACCCTCAAAAAATTGGATCTCGGACTGGGAATGGCACTCGGGCTATTCGCCATCTTCGCCATCCTCCGATATCGCACAGATGCGATTCGGGTAAAGGAGATGACCTACTTATTCATCGTGATTGGCATCGCCGTCATCAACTCCCTCGCCAATAAAAAAACAAGCTACGCCGAATTGATGGCCACCAACTGCGTTATCATTGCTGCGACTTATCTTATGGAATCGCTGATTCGAGTCGAAAAAGTTTCCAAACAAGATATCGTCTATGACCGCATCGATTTATTGAAGCCTGATAAGCGCAGTGAATTGTACGCCGATATTGAACAGCGAACTGGTCTTATCCCCACCCGGATTAAGACCGGTAAAATCGATTTCCTTAAACCAGCAGCTAACATCACGGTCCACTTTGAACCCAAGGACTCTGAGTAAACGGCTAACCGCCCTACTCTGCCCTGCCCCGCCCCAGTTTGGCGAGGCGTGGGGACAATTTCTGCCACGCGTTCACACCGCAGAAGGCTGTTGTCCCGAATGGGTTCCCCCTCACATTTGCGGCAACGCTGATGTGTTAAGACGCCTTACCCCCCGAAAAGAATATGCCCTTCACGATTACTGATCTTGAGGCAGCCAAAGCCACGCTAGGCGACCTCGTTCTGGAAACTCCGACGTGGATATGGAAAGGAGACACCAAGAACCGATGGGTGGATCCCAGTACAGAAGTCGCCATCAAACTGGAACTCCTGCAGTATGCCGGCAGTTTCAAGCCGCGCGGTGCCTTGTGCTCGATGCTGGAGATGAATAACGAAGAATTGCAACGGGGAATCACGGCCATCAGTGCCGGCAATCACGCGATCGCGGTTAGCTACGCCGCAAAAGTTCTTGGAACCCATGCGAAAGTTGTGATGCCGTCCAATGCGCCAGCCTCCCGGGTGGCGACATGCCAAGCCATGGGAACAGAGGTCGTGTTGATCGAAGACGTCATGGCCGGCTTCCAGATGGTCGAGCAAATTGAGAAGGCGGAAGGTCGTAAATACATTCACCCTTTCGATGGACCGAAAACCGTTTTAGGCACCGGCACGGTAGGTCTCGAACTTTATCGTCAAGCTCACGCATTAGGCGTGCCGCTCGACATGGCCATCGTTCCCATCGGCGGCGGCGGTTTGGCAGCAGGGATGTCCGCGGCAATCAAACTCTGCAATCCCGATTGTGAAATTTATGGCGTGGAACCGCAGGGGGCCTGCAGTATGGCCTTGAGTTTTGCCTCGGGAAAACCTGAAAAGATTACCTCGGTCGATACCGTTGCCAAAAGCCTCGGCGCCCCCTTCGCCCTGCCCTACTCCTTTAATATTTGCCGCTCAAACATTAATGAAGTAGTGCTCGTTTCAGATGACGAACTTTTTCGCGGCATGGCAATCATGTTCAACGAATTGAAATTGGTGGCCGAACCGGCGGCAGCCGCAACTCTGGCAGCCCTGATTGGCCCCCTCAAGGAAAAAGCGAAAGGCAAGCGAGTTGGCATTATCGCCTGCGGGTCCAACATTGATCGCGAGACGTTTTGTGATTATCTGATGCGCGGTTAGCACCTGATAGAGATTGGTAAAAACCACTCACTATCGCTTGCCGTTACCACCCCAAGCTTTCTTCCAAGCGTCCTGGATGGCCTGTTCGGCAGCGCCCTGTACCGTTTCTTGAGTTGCCCCCTGCAAAGACTTGGGAGCCTTGATCGACGGTGCCTGAAAGGAACCGCCATGCGAATTTGCTGATTTGGAAACCGCTTGGCTCTGTCCCGAATTGGTCCAACTGCCGGTGTAGCCCGGCTGTTGACTGGATTGATTTTGCGGTGCAATTTTCTGCAATTGTCCCACATGGGCCGCGGGCTGGCCTGATCTTTGATCACTTCCATGCCCCGCGAAAGCACCTTTGATGGAATCCAAGGCATGCATCCCAGACGGAGCATCACCTTTATATTCATCCATCTCCTTCTGAAATTTATCGATGTAGGGGCTGACATACCCCTCGATCTCTTTGGGCACCACGCCGCCAGTGTGACTGAGCACCCGGGCAATGTAATTCCCACTGACCGAAGTGCAGATCATGCGCCCCGCCTTCTCACCCAGCAATGACACCGCAAAAAGTGTGATCAGAGTACAGATTATAAATCCTTTAACGAAGCCGAGAACAGCTCCAAATTGACGATCGAATCCTTTGAGGTGCAACTTTTCAATCGTGCCTTTGACAAAGCCGAATCCCAACCAAATCAACAACGACGTTCCCGTGAACAGAATGAACATCGCCAAGAAACGATTCCAGCTGGGATCACCGCCGATCATCTTGGCAACCGGCTCGTTGAAATTTCTCGCAACCATATAGCTGACGATGATGGCCGTCAGAGAGGCCAACTGCCAAGCGAAGCCTTTCCAATAACCAAAAAAGACAGCGAGCCCTAACACGGCCAGCATGATCAAGTCGTAAAACTGCATCGCGTTCAACTCCTGCGGGAGATCGCCTAGTCGGAATGTCACAAAAATTAGCGGGCGGAGTATAGAGTTTGGCCAAAACAGCCGACAGGCCAAAGTAGAGAGGGGATCCTTGCGCCTGTTGCCGCTAGCAAACGCCACTCGAGCTAGGGGCTTCGGCTGCCCGAAAGGTGCAAGCTCCGCTGCTCTTGCTCGGCGGCTTATTGCAATGGAACCCATGCCGCGATTCCTGTACTTTCCCCAGCCCATCTACTTGTAAGATCCAAATTTCGATGGCCGACTTTAAGACACACATAACGACAAGCACGGTAATTGGCATCGGATACGGTGCCGGCGCTTTTTTGATTTGGGATGTCCCTTTCCAACAATGCGTGATCGCTGCAGGACTTTGCAGCGTCGCCGGCATGCTGCCCGACTTAGATAGCGATACGGGAATTCCGGTCAGGGAAACACTGTGCTTTCTTTCGGCTGTGATCCCCGCATTGATGATCCCTCGGTTCGAGGCACTCGGCATGACCCCGGAGCACATCGTGTTCGCCTCGGTGGTTATTTACGTGGTTTTTCGATTCTGGGTTGGCAAGTTATTCAAAAGATACACGGTGCACCGCGGCATGTGGCATAGCATCCCGGCCGCTGCTATCGCGGGGCTGGCTACGTATTTAATTAGCTTTTCACCCGAATTTGGAATTCGTATTTTTAAGGCCTGGGCGGTCGTCATGGGCTTCTTGACGCACCTCCTGTTAGACGAGCTCTACTCCGTTGACCTCAAGGGTCGCACCCTACCCCGGCTAAAGAAATCCTCTGGGACCGCCCTGAAATTTTTCAGTAAAAGCGCCTGGGGAAACTTTTCGACTTACGGCAAATTGGCAATTTTAGTTGTGATCGCCATGGGCGACTCCAATTTGATGTCATTTTTCGACGCTCAACCCATCAATTTGCAAGCGATTACCGAGCCCACGAGTGAGTACCTTGGGGAATTGGGCAAAGAATTACAGCCAGTCCGGAGGTGATTGGGGGTGTGCGCGGTGCCCAAAAGTCCCACAACCTGTGCCTTTTTGAGCCATTTTTCACCCAAAAAAAAAGGGAATTCACGCATGAATTCATCCACTTTGGTAACTGATTAAGTACTTTGGTTGAATCTCACCACGTTTCCTCGTAAAGTGCCCGTAGAAAAGCCCGTTTTCTCTAAGAATTCCATCATGTTTAACCGCGTTTTCATTCTGCTGACCCTGGCCCTCGCATGTTGCTATACGGGTGCTGCTGAGGCTCAGGTCATCGAAGCGGAATACACCTTCGTTGAGGATCTCGACGACGACGGTGTTTGGGACATGCTATTCATCGATGTCGACGGAGATGGCAAGATCGACGAGCACCTCTACCATCCTGAGGGC
>JAAEPL010000217.1 GCA_024232675.1 Planctomycetaceae bacterium | reverse complement strand
TTATGAAATCTGACTTCGCTGGAATAACGGCCCTGCTGCTTGAAAACAACTCGACTGCTTCGCCGTTAGCTAACCGAACCTACCCTTGCAGTATCGACTGCCTCCACTACGGATAAGGCCGACATCACCCCACTTTCCAACAAGGGCGTTCCACGACCCGCGTAAGAACCACAAAACCAAATACGGCGATTGGGTTGTTGATGGAGCGTGTCGATGGCATCCCAACCTTGGTTTGAGTGGGGCGTTATGATGGGCCGTTGCATGACACACTCTGCAAGTATTTTTTCAGGGTCCGGTTGTGCGAATGCGTTGATCGTTTGAAAAACGGGTTGGTCAATTTGCCAATCCGTATGGAAGCGATTCAACCATACCGAACACATCGCAGCGTTGCGGTCTTCGGAAACCAACATATTAAAGGTTCCCCATTGGCTTCGTCGGTTCGGCATCCAATCCGTGTCTGTATGAACGTAAACAGAAAGTGATTCATATTGAAAGGAACCCAATATCTCCTGCTCGTTATTCGACAAATCCTTCACCAATTTAAGGGCGGTATTTGCCTGCGTGGCAACAATTACATGGTCGAAAAATTCCGTGGTGCCATCAGGCAACCGCACCCGTACTTGGTCATCCAAACATTCCACCTCCTTCACTCCACAGGACAGACGTAATTCAATATCCGCCTGCAGCATTCTCGTGGTTGCGTCTTGCGTTCCGAAACGAGTCTTCAACAACGTGGTTTCACGCGTCAAGTTTTGCAAAATTTGGAGTGCCGTTTTGGCGGGATAATTGGCTACCGCCGAGAAACTACATGTAAACACCGTGGACGATAGCGTGGGGTAAAGAAATTCGCGAACAAATTCGTCGCTGTACGCTCGTTGCTTTAAGTATTCCCCAAGCGTTAGAGAGGCTAACTGATCGTCTTGCTGTAGATCTTGAGCACCCGTTTTTTGTAACTTCGCGGCCGCTGTTAGAATTCTCTGTGATTTCCGATCCAGTAACTTCCCGATTAGTGCCGTTGGCTTGATCGCTTGTTCCAACGTCAGGAAGACGTTCCCAGGGAAATGGCTGAATGTTTGGGACGAGCAAACACCAGTCGATTCAATGCCCAGATCGTTATACAGGTTCCAGAGACTCGGCCATTGGGCTTCGTTAAACATTCGTGAAGGAACATCCGCACGCACCGTCCGACCTTCGTCTGCGGTTGAAATGTCCAGCGAGTGGGCATCCATACCAACGGATGATTGGCGTTCAAACAAAGTAACTTGGTGTCCGGCATCACACAGTTTCCGTGCGGAAACCAGTCCTGCAATTCCGCTACCTATGACGCCTATCCGCATTTTGGGTCCAATTAAATTAAATCGCTCGCAGCTCAGACAAGCATAATATCTGCAACGAAGCACCGAAATGCCAAGCAACGTCGCCTGATAACGGAGTGTTTGTGTATTGGGTTACCCGCTGATAAGGCGAACTTGGTAACTAATAGACGCTGATTTTGTGAAATTCGAAACCAGGTTCGTATTCCCAAACCACCTTACCGCTCGGGTTAATCCGCGAAACACGCTTATTCGTGGCAATGATGAAATCACCGTCTGGCGTTTGGTCTGCAAATACCAGATTCCCTCCGCCCCCTTCCACCTTCCTTAGCTGACGTCCGGATTGATCGAATTCAACAAATTCGTTGCTTCCTGAGTAGACAACGATGGTAGTACCCTGCAAAGTACGACAGACGCTCAGCGGGTCACCCTGCCCGCTAATTTCCAATACCCGTTTTCCATTTGGATCAATTTCCAGGATTCTACTGGTGCGAACAACTGCCAACAAACGATTCCCATTTTTCAGATAATTAACCTGAGTCGGCATCCCGTCGGCGTCCATGTCCCATATCAATTTACCAATTCGGTCAAATTCATAAATCTTGGACATGTCAGGACAGGCCGTTAACAAGTTCCCATTTCCGTCCTGATCGAAACTCGAGATTCTCCCGGGCAAATCCTTGTGTCGCCAGACTTCTTGCCCTCGCTTGTCAAATTCAACAACCGTATGACCGCGGAGCTGGCTTATTAACCGGTGCCCGTTCGGCAAACCCTTTATCGCCCAGGGTGATTCAAAATCCACTTGCCATGTGACCTCGCCATCCATGCTCAACTCAAGGACTTGCTTTCCGCGAAAATTGCTTAACAGAATCTTGCCATTTCCCGCTGGCATTTCCCCCAAGGGAAAATCCAATTTTGCCGCGCTACCAGATTCATCCCACCATTGTTGCCACCTTGCTAAAGCGGCATGTCTCTCTTCCGCCAGTCCAAATGGATGGTATTCGAAGTCTTCATGAGTGAACGCTTTCAAAACACGGTGGCTTTCGTGGCGAATATCAAAGTCTTGAGCAGCCATTAACTCCAACAAGCTGGCGATACATTGCCGCTCCCCCAAATTGGCCATGCTGTGAGCAGCAAATAATCTCGCCCTCGGATCTGGGTCGCTCAAAAATCGGTTGAGTAAACCTGCGGTATCAGAAACTTGCAACGCCAAGATAGCCTGCAACGCGGAAATCCGCAGGTTTGCGACGGGGCTATCCACCAACTGTTTGAGCAAGCCAATATCTTGTGGCGAAGCAGTAACCACGATGGCAGCCCGGATTGCCTCCAACGTTTCGGCTTCTTCTTCAAACAACGCAGCGGCCGCCGCAACTTCGAGGCATAAACCTTTGATTTCACGGGCCACGATCAGATGGCAGATCGCTTCCGTGATGCCGGCCTGCGTATCTCGAGGCGCCCTTTTTTGGCTCTGCCTGATAATCATTTGGGCAGCCGATCGAAGCTCAAGATCATCGGACTCTTGAGCCTGAGCCAATTCGTCCATGGGTAACCACATTGCTTTTCCCAATGCCACGATTGCCCTGCGACGCGTAGGGTAATCCGGACTGCCCAGCTCTTTGACCCATTGCCGTGCCTGATCTCGGCGTTCAAGCTGAGCGGGATGATCGGCCTGCAACCTCTGCAACCATTCACGCATGGCTTTCGGGGAAAGTCCAATACCTCGGTATTCCAACGCCTCAAGGGCTATTTTGTCGGCATGCGTGAATTGCCGTACTTCCGATTCTTGCTGCCTTCCGACTTCGCTAGATAAGCTGAGTGCCCGATCGGCGGTGGGAGTCCGGTTTCCCACGAATTCGCAACGCCAACCTCCCCAGACGCAAGCGAAGACGAGAATACCCTTGGTAAAAACACGCCCGGTTTCAAATATTGCGTTGGATTGAGACAAAATACTAGGTCGCCTTGGCTGTGACGCATCGGTTGGTCCCTACATTGTAAAGGGAACCAAAGTCAAATCCACCATCTGCCTGTCCCTAAAACAACCGAGGATATCTCAGAGAGCTATCTAAAACTCACCTCGTGAGACCCGTGATTTTTTCATCAAATAAAACTATCATATGACAGCTTCCATACGTTGATCATCCTAAACATTCCGAAAAGATATATTGCCATGAAATTGGGACCATTCGCTTGCCTGTTACTTTACCTCCTGCTCGCTTGCCCCTTCGCTTATGGACAAGACGATGATACCAAGCAGATGAGTGAGTATCAGCCGACGGTTGATAAGATCATCAAAGCTGCCCGTCAAGAAAATGACTCCTACATGAAACTGCAAGAGTTGTGTGATGACATCGGATGCCGTTTGAGCGGCAGTCCTGAATTAGAAAAGGCCATTGATTGGGCCGTTCAAAGCATGCAGGAAGATGGGCACGAAAACGTCCGCAAAGAACCCGTCAATGTTCCTAAATGGGTACGTGGCAAAGAAACGTGCGAACTGGTTTCACCGCGTCCCATGGTCATACAGATGCTGGGGCTGGGCGGGTCAATCGGCACGGGAGCAGAGGGAATAGAAGCTGACGTCATCGTGGTCGATAGTAAAGAAGAATTAGATCAGCTACCGGATGAAGCCATCCAAGGCAAGATTGTTGTTTTCAACAGTGCCATGCCACGTTTTTCGGAAACCGAGGGCTCCGGCTACGGCAGCACGGTCATTTACCGCAGTAACGGCGCAAAGTGGGCGGCAGAGCGGGGCGGTGTTGCCGCGTTGGTACGTTCCGTCACCGCTTACTCCCTTGATTCGCCTCACACGGGGGCGATGCGATACAGCGGTGGACCCGACGTGAAAAAAATTCCCACGGCTGCAATTTCAGTTGAGGGCGCTACGCTGTTAAGACGCTTTCAAAATCGCGGCATCACGCCACGAGTCAAACTTTACATGGAAGCTGAGGATCAAGGCGAGGCTCCCTCCCACAATGTCCTAGCAGAAATCGTCGGTCACGAAAATCCAGAAGAAATCGTGGTCATCGGTGGCCATATTGATTCGTGGGATGTCGGCACGGGCGCTCATGACGACGGAGCGGGTTGCGTAGCTGCCATGGAAGCGCTCTCGATTCTGAGACGCCTCAAATTAAAACCACGACGTACAATCCGGGTCGTCCTCTGGACAAATGAAGAAAATGGAATTGCAGGTGCCCTGAACTACTTCACTCGCCACCAAGATGAAATCCATGTAGCCGGCATCGAGTCCGACAGCGGTGGGTTTTCACCGGAAGGCCTGAATCTTGATATGGAAGATGAGCAAAAAGAAAGCGTCGCCGAGGAACAACTGCAGGGACTATTAAACCTGTTGAAACCCATCAACGCCTCACGTCTGCGGACCGGTTTTTCCGGAGTGGATATCGGACAATTAAAACCGATGGGGACCGCCTGCCTGGGCCTCAGTGTCGACGGGCGACTGTATTTCAACACGCACCACACACACGCCGATA
This sequence comes from Planctomycetaceae bacterium, assembly GCA_024232675.1. GTDB lineage: Bacteria > Planctomycetota > Planctomycetia > Pirellulales > Pirellulaceae > CAJQPP01. The sequence goes on along the minus strand of JAAEPL010000217.1, from coordinate 113 downwards.
CGGTAGATAAAGTCGACCCAAAGCAGCTGACCGATTGCGCCGTAACGATGGCCGCTGCCGCCTTCATCTTGGCGGACATGCCAAAGAAACTTGGGGAAAAGTAAACCATTCCC
>JAAEPL010000216.1 GCA_024232675.1 Planctomycetaceae bacterium | reverse complement strand
CAAAAATGAATATAGCGACACACAATGATAGAGCCGCGTGGCAGTTTCCGGCATTTCTCGCGTTAACATTCGGGGCAATGGCCGTGTGGCCTATGCTCGGCATAGCCGTGAGTTTTTCAATGTTCGACAAGATTTCAGAGGCGGTGCTGTTCTTTGGTGGATTTACTGCACTGCTTCTCTTGCCCGTTTACGTGATTCTTCCCCTAAGCGAGACCGCATTTGGAATTGCCATCATCGCAATCTGGCTTTTTATCTGGATTGGCTGTTCATTATGGCTCACGTCTGGATCGCGTACACGGAGTGCACAGACCACCGTATTAGCCGTGCTGTTCGGCATCTCGCTGGCTCAGTCGGCGCTTGCTTTTCTGATGATTCTCGGCAAGAGCGTATAGACCATGTGGATCGATTGCAGGATAACAATCCAATGCACCCGCGCGGCGAAGTCGGGCGTACACAAGTGGACAATCGCTCGTTGCCGCCGGGTGATTTGTGTCGTTATATTTGTCGAACGACCATCGTGGTGGGACTACTTCTACGGCGAAGGACATTGGGTTCAGGTCGACCCTGTGATTGATCCATAGCCTCCATTTCCTTGGCACCGCTGCAGCAGCTCGTTGCAGCGCTGTCGTTTTCTACCGCAAAATGAGTTGAATCATGAAAAACATTTCTCGAAACATTTACTTTGCTGTTGGGGTCGTCGGGATGTGCCTGGTCCTTAGCGGCTGTGAACGGGATACATCGTTTCTCCCAAAGTCAGTGGATTCAATAGTTGTCTACTCGCTTGAACCCGAGTTTGACAAAAGCAAACGATCTCCCGACGCCGAAATGATGCATGGGTATTACGTATTGGGTAAAACCAAACTGAACGGTGATTCGGTACAAAAGGTTTTGGATTCTGTGCGAAACGACATCGCACGAGGAACCTCAATTGCCTCTTGTTTCGATCCACACCATGCTTTGAGGATTGAGGCCGGAAACCAAATTTTGGATATTGTAATTTGCTACAAGTGCAATGGATTCAAGAAAGGCTCGCAGGAGAAAATGAATGGAACATCGTATCCAATGGCTATTTCGTCAAGAGAGCTGCTGAACAAAATGCTTACATCCGCTGACGTCAAATTGTCGCCCGAAGCATCAGCACCACTTAAATAAAATGCGAACAATCGGATGCACCAAAGTCGGCGAGTAGTGCGTTTTGCCAATGGAAAGATCACCGGGCCGACTTGGTGATCCGTAACGTTATCACACTTAACATTGGGTTAGGGTTTAGCCTTTTTGGATTCACTGACGTGGCCTTGGAATTCAAACACATCTTCAAGTGGGCGCTTGAATATTTGAGCGATACGAAACGCAAGTTCAAGCGACGGATAGTATTTATTTTTTTCCAGGGCAATAACAGTCTGTCTCGTAATTCCCACACTGTCAGCCAATGCTTGTTGGGTCATTTCACCATTTGCGAAGCGTAGCTCGCGAATACGATTCTTGATGGTGACCTTATCCATTTGCGAGTCTCCGGTAGCTCACCACAATGGTTCCATAGTAGACGAGATTCGCAATCACAAATCCGGCAAACAAGACATGCACGGCTAACAACACGTCAAATATCGGTATCGCGAACTTGGATGGTGGTAAGTCATTTCCGTCATTAGCATTTGCGAGGACGATCTCGTGCACTCCCAATGCGGGCACGCCGTACATCGCAATCATGCACCAGGAAATTACTACAATGCCGAGAATGACACCTGAAATTTTCGCAGCGCGAAGCTCGATGAGTTGATCCAGTTCATCCTTTGGTGGTGTATCACCTGTCTTGCGAATCGATGGAGACATGATTGCATTACCAACATGAAACGCGACCATAAAAACCACTTGAATAATTACTACCAGCACGAAAAGACCGGCAAATGCCATTGGAAACCTTAAAACGACGGCAAAATAGGGAACAAAAACCAGAACGATCCCTAGCAAGCATGCCCAAGCACTTTTTTCGTGAAATCCCATTGAAACCCTTTTGAAATTGCTGATACGAGTGTATGGTATACCGGACATTATGTAGCGTCCAGGTTACATTCGGTCCAGCTCGGGTTTTATTTGGATAATTTCGAAAACTCCTTTACTAATAACATTGGAACTCCCAATATGAATCCGCGCGTGATAACAATGCGTTGGACCGAAGCCGATGTTGCGATAGTGTTGGGTCCTAAGAACTAAATGGTAATTCACGTTGATTGATCGGCTCGGTCAACTCGGACGTTATCCCTTTGGAGGACACAATGAGAACATTCTTGATCGCAATTCTGTTATTGGCTTACGGCTCCCCGGTGATCGCTCAGGACTCCGCCCTCCCGGAATCACTGGTCGAGTGGCTGAACGTCATTGACACCGAAGGCTATCGAACGCTCGCGGCGACTGACCAAAACGGGTTCTATTTTGCGGTTCTGCTCGGTGAACAGGGCGAGTTTATT
>JAAEPL010000215.1 GCA_024232675.1 Planctomycetaceae bacterium | reverse complement strand
CTCCGTTAACAGATCCAACACTTGCCGAAAGAATTTTGGCTCCTTCATACGAAATGCAATCTGGCTTAAATCAATGGCTTGGAGATTTTGAGTTCCCAAGTACCCCAAAACCTGTTGCTCGGTTCCATTTTGTGACAGCCAGGCCCAAGATTGGGTATCAACTTTCGACAATTTTTCCACAACGTTGAATCGCATCGCCTCAGCCGACGCGATTGTTTTCGCGTTAATCGAAAGGTGGGCTGGAAAGTGGGAATAATCACCCGAAGTTGGAAAATAGAAAAAATACTCCATGGTTTGAGTGCTGAATGCAGCCAAGTCCAATTGTTGTGTTTTCGTAAAGTGACTTCCTTTGACAGGTAATGCCCCTTCTGGAATTTGCACCAACAAATCAATTCCCTGCGGAGCCGACGTTGGATTCGTCATTACGATTTGTCCACCGTAAAGCACATGCGGTAAAAATTCCTCTCGCACAAAGTTCTCTTGTTTCTTACCCTCCACAACACGGTAACGGTCGTTAGCGCGAAAGAAATTCTCACTGATAAGCACATTCGTTTCGCCCTTTTCCAACTCTGAAGAACTGACTTGCTCAAAAAACGCAATCAAGTTGGTTTTTGCGGTGAGCTTCATCTGGCTATCCGAATAGACCACGTCGTGCTCGGACGCCACGAATGGCAGATCGAGTACGGCCAAAGCGAACATCATTTCGGCGAAGTTACGAGAGCTTTCGGCAAAATAAGGGGACAAGAACGGTTCCCCGTCCGCATGCAACGCGTAGTCTCTCCAAAATCGATTGACTCGCATGAGCTGCGGATTTTGTTGTTTTGCCGTCACCTGATAGTAGTTATTTTCCACCCACTCCTGAGTTGGTTTCGTCCGCTGATAATATTGCCGTACTTGCGTGCGATCTTTTTTCAATTGCTCCCCGTCAAAATACAACTCATCACTTTCGCCACGTTTATCCACACTAGCGACTTCATTCTGCACGCGTCCGAGCGAATTGCGAACCTCTTTACCAGCGACACTTTCTTCCGGCGCAGCTCTCGACTTTTGTTTCGGTCGAGCAGCCAAACTTCGTCTTCCCCTTCCACCACCCAGTCCGCGCGATGCCGCTTCCGCTTTCGATGCACTCGGCGGTGCCATCGGTTCTGAAGTAAGTTCAATACTTTTTTCTTCGTTGTCCATTGAATTACTGGCAACAGCGAAATCAAAAAAACGATCGAACTTTCGCCGACTGGTGGGGTTTTGCTCATAGTCGTCTTTGAGTCGTTGATCCAACCGATTTCGGTACTGATTCATGCGGCGACCAAAAAGGATCTGCTCCACCGTATTTAATTGCTCAAAATCCCAAGGCCGCGCCCACAATTCGAGTTCATTGCCGAGTAGGAATTCATCCATAAATGTCCGTTGAAACTTATTCGCTAAATAAGGTCGAATGACAGTTTCAAAATACTCAGGGTCCTTTTTCATGAGGAAGAAGTGCAATTCGTGACAAGCGTATTTTTTATATTGTCTCAGTTTCTCCTCAGCAGTTAGCTTGGGCCAATTTATTAAGAAACCAAATTCGGCTAATTGGGAATTACCTGTCAAATCAACGAAGAAACGATGGACGTCTGCCAGATCGTCGTATTGCCGGAACTTCGCCGACGCGCTGCGGGTCAATTCGAAATTCCCATCGGTCTGCAGTGACTTAACTCTTTTTTGCTGAGCAAAATGTTCGGCAGGATCTAGAGCGTCCAACAATCGCAAGTCACGATTCTGTAACGCAGCATCAGACATCGACACGGTTCTATAGATCGTTTGATGGGGATCTGTCACGACCACATGAATCATCTGTTTTTCACCCAATAACGCACTGTCAAATTCGACTAGGCCTGAGTCATCAACGGCAAGATTCGCCAACACGACAGAGCCTTCAGGAAGAAAATCGAGGTTGGCAAAGTCACTCATTCCCTGCAATGGCTTCTGCTGTTGGCGGGCACGCGTGGTCGCACCTTT
>JAAEPL010000214.1 GCA_024232675.1 Planctomycetaceae bacterium | reverse complement strand
TACCCTCTAGCCATCAACGCGTACGGGTGTTGGGAGACATAGCCCGGAGATGGATTCTGAGACACGAATCCAGACCCTACGGGGTGCAGCAGGCGCGAAAACTTGGCAATGCGAGAAATCGTGACCAGGGAACTCCAAGTGCATCGGGTAAGACCGGTGCTTTTCTTGACTCTAAATAGGTCTTGGAATAAGGGGTGGGTAAGGACGGTGCCAGCCGCCGCGGTAATACCGGCGCCTCAAGTGGTAGTCGCTTTTATTGGGCCTAAAACGTCCGTAGCCGGTCTGATACATTCGTGGGTAAATCAACCAGCTCAACTGGTTGAATTCTGCGAGGACGGTCAGACTTGGGACCGGGAGAGGTGTGGGGTACGCTCAGGGTAGGGGTAAAATCCTGTCATCCTGAGCGGACCACCTGTTGCGAAGGCGCCACACTAGAACGGATCCGACGGTCAGGGACGAAGCCTAGGGGCACGAACCGGATTAGATACCCGGGTAGTCCTAGGTGTAAACGCTGTGGACTTGGTGTTGGGGATTCTCCGAGGATCTTCAGTGCCGAAGCGAAGGTGATAAGTCCACTGCCTGGGGAGTACGGTCGCAAGGCTGAAACTTAAAGGAATTGGCGGGGGAGCACCGCAACCTGAGGATTGTGCGGTTTAATTGGATTCAACGCCGGAAAACTCACCAGAGCCGACGGACAAATGAAAGCCAGTGTGATGAGCTTGCTGGATTGTTCGAGAGGTAGTGCATGGCCGTCGTCAGTTCGTACCGTAAGGCGTTCTGTTAAGTCAGATAACGAACGAGACCCTCATCCCTATTTGCTAAGATTACTCCGGTAATCACAGGACTATAGGGAGACCGCTGGCGCGAAGTCAGAGGAAGGCGAGGGCAACGGTAGGTCAGTATGCTCCGAATGCTCTGGGCTACACGCGCAATACAAAGGACGGGACAATGGGCCGCTGTACCGAAAGGACTCGGCTATCCCGAAACCCGTTCGTAGTTCGGATTGAGGGCTGTAACTCGCCCTCATGAAGCTGGATTAGGTAGTAATCGCGTCTCAAAAAGGCGCGGTGAATATGCCCCTGCTCCTTGCACACACCGCCCGTCAAACCATCTTAGTTGGGGGTGGGTGAGGCTGCCTTTTAGTGGGGTATTCG
>JAAEPL010000213.1 GCA_024232675.1 Planctomycetaceae bacterium | reverse complement strand
GATAACCGCCTTCCTCGAATCCCGATTCCGCGGAACTGAGGAACGTCGAGATTTTGAACGGATCCTCGACCGCCAACCTCGACCACCATACCAAGTCGCGTATGCCATCCACGGAAGCCACAACTAGCCCCGCGGGCCCACATCTCGACGCTCTTGCAAGCTCGGCAATCCTTGAAAGATCACGACCTCAAAATTGCACCGACAGCAAGCTTGCGGATAAATCAAGTTGCCAACATGCCGCCCCACTAAACGCCGACAGCCCTGGAATCGGTCGTAAATTAAAATCCCGCTTGCGTTTACCCTTCAGCAAATTAACGCAAGGTCTGGGATACAATTCGCCTTTGGCCTTGAAACGATGGGCTGGGCGTTGTCAAATTCTTATTTGGATGTTGGGTTCGGCTGCGTTGGCCAAACGAAACGCGTTTTTTTCAGCTGAGCGAAAGCCGTTCGGCCAACGGTGCGGATAAGACATGGAACTCGAAGAATCTGACGAGCGTTACCCTCTGTTTGATGGGGGTGATACCGGCTGCGGTGAGCTGTTGCTAGATTTGTTGTTGTTTATGAAACAGCAACCGGCGGGTGCGATTGTAAACGTTCGGGCATTGGATCCAGGCGCACCCTTGGAGATTCCGGCGTGGTGTCGCCTAACCCAGCATGAATTGCAAACCAGCAATCACCCCATCTACAAAATCAAAAAGCCACTTTGAGTCAACTTTAAAGGAAGAAGAATGAGCGATACCTTTTGCATTACCATTAATTCGTGCAAGGAAAATGGAGACAAGGCGACGGTGGGATTTGTTGTCGCCACAGCCGCGCTCGGATCCGGCAAAGACACCATGGTCTTTTTAAGCACCGATGGTGTGTGGGCAGCCGTGAAAGAGGAAGCGGCCCAAATTGTCGAAGGGGGCCCTTTCAAACCGCTGAGTGAATTGATTGAAACCTTCATTGCCGCCGGAGGTCGGGTCGTGGCCTGTGCACCCTGTTGTAAAAAACGGGACATTTCTGAAGACCAATTTTTTGACAAAATTGAACTTGCGGGTGGCGCGGTCCTCGTGGAATGGTTGAGCAACGGCTCGCCCAATGTCAGTTATTAATTCGCGAGTACGGTGATTAAGATATGGGTGAGGTGCCCCAAGCGGATCACGTTTTTGACGGCGGAGCCATGGACTGTGGTTCGGGCCTGATTCTGCTGATCCGACAGAACATGCTGGAAGTGCCGGTCGGCGGGATCCTCGAGATTCGCAGTAACGAGCCAACCGTTGAATCAGAACTACCGCCTTGGTGCCGGATGGTCGGCCACCTCCATGTCGGCACCACGCAAGTCGATCAGGGCGCTTGGCGTCATTGGATTCGCCGGGGTGATGACACTCAGTCCGAACAATCGACTTTAGCAGCCGACAAACAAAAAGCTCAGGCGTTTAAGTGGAGCATGCGTGCGCGACGTACGACTGACTTGGAAACAACACTCTACTCCCGCAACTTCTCGTGGAAGTCGGCAACGTCCATTGATTTTGATCGCACGGGTAAACTGCCCAGTTCCCTGGAACAATTTCTAGGATCGCTACTCTCGGATGTGATCAACTGCTTGGCATTGCGTTGTAGCCGCCGCGGCATCGTGCTGGATGAATTGGAAGGAACCTTAAACGCCACTTTGAACAACACATTGGCGGCTGTGGGCATGGAAGCAGAAGAGGCCTCTGTCGAAAAAATCAACTTGGCGATTTACGTGACGACACCGGCAGCAGACGAAGAAATGCGTGGCATAATGGATTTAGCCATGGCAGATTCAGCAGCGTACGGAACCCTGCGAAAAGCTTGTGACCTTGAATCGAGACTCATTCTTCTTTGACTTGGATGATTTATGTACTTTCCTGTAACGCAAGTTGGATCTTGGCCGCGCTCTTCTTCATTGTTAGCAGCGTTGCGCGAGAGACGTAGCGGGCGTCTATCTACCGCTGAATTCAACCAGCTCGCCGATGATGAGATTCGGCAGTGTGTACAGCTTCAGATTGAGGCGGGAGTAGACTACGTTGTCGATGGTGAATTACGTCGGGATAACTTCTATTCCTTCATCACCGAAAAGGTAGATGGAACTCAGTTGATGTCTCTAGCCGACATGCTGGAAACCGTTGAAGACAAAGCAGCCTTTGAAGAAATGTTACAAACGTTGGATGCACCGGCATTCTCCATCAGAAACCCCACCTGTGTTGGCAAACTGCAACGACGTGAACCACTGGCGGCTGACGATCTCCAATTTTTGCGTACCCTGACTGACCGACCACTGAAGGTCACGTTACCCGGACCTTATCTTCTGACACGTGCCATGTGGGTCACGGCCTACTCGGTCGACGCCTATGGAGACAAACCTGTGATGGCTGATGACATCGTGGCAATTCTCCGCGAGGAGCTTGCTGACTTGGCAGCGGCCGGAGCCGAGTTTGTGCAGTTTGATGAGCCCGTCCTAACCGAGGTGGTACACAGTGGCGATGATGAACGTCGCACTTTCATGTGAGCGACGCTTGCCACCCGCCGTGATGCGGGTGCCGAATTGGCCTATGCCGCCGAGTTGATGAATCGCGTGGTAAGCGGCTTTGAAGACAAGCTTCGATTGGGACTGCATGTCTGCCGAGGCAACTGGTCCAAGCGCGAAGACGTATTGATAACCGGAGATTACCAGCCGCTGGTGGATTGTTTTTCGGAAATGAAAATCCAGCAGTTAGTGTTGGAATACGCAACGCCGCGGGCGGGAGATTTAGCGATCATTGGGCAAGCACTCTCGGATCGAGAGATTGGATTGGGGGTTTGTAATCCGCGAACCGATGAAGCAGAATCGCCCCATTTGATTGCCAAGCGGATCCGTGAAGCGTTGCAGTATTGGGGCCCCGATAAAATCTTTCTAAACCCCGATTGTGGATTTGGCTGTTTTGCCAATCGCTGCGTAAATGAGCAGCAGGTCGCTTTTGAAAAACTCAAAGCGATGGTGGCAGCCGCCCAACAAGTGAGGGCGGAAATCTCTGGTGCCTAGAGATATGATTTAACCACCCGTCCACTTTTCGCATGAAAGTTGGCCGAGGGAGAACTGGGAAATCCAGCAGGCTTATAGGATAGCGAGGGTTGCCTGCCCATCCACACAGGACTGCAAAAAGCTGGCAACTGACGTGTTTTCACCGGCTTTCTATTCGTAAAGGGTTGCGGCGGGGCAAGCTTAAGACTGCCACTTCCCTGGATCATGTGACTAGGCTTCTGGCTGTCTTCACAGGCTGGTGTTCGCTGCAATTTGACAAGCCGTTCTTTTGGCATCAAACTCTGGTGCCGGTGCAGATACTCCATCACATCAGCCTCAGTGAAGCCGGGGGAGGGAGCTTTTGACAAACGGCGGCTTTGCCGATTCGACTCGGCTTTCACGGTCAAGACCCAAGGAAACAGAGGCATGAGCGACGGAAAGATCGGCACCTTCTCGGCATTATCCATCGGCATCGGGGGCATGGTCGGCGGCGGCATTTTTGCAGTCACGGGCTTAACAGTGGAACTCACCCGCGGCGGCGCTCCTGTCGCCTTTATCGTGGCCGGGGTGGTCGCTTTGTTGACGGCTTTCTCATACTGGCGATTAAGCTTGCGATACCCAAGCGACGGAGGGACAGTCGAGTTCTTAAATATCGCTTTTGGCACCGGCTTGTTGACCGGCGCACTGAATATCCTGCTGTGCCTTTCCTACGTCATCTTATTAGCGGTTTACGCTTATGCGTTCGGCGCCTACGGAGCCAATTTCTTCCCAACAGAAGATTATCAGTTTTGGAAGCACACGCTGCTAACCTGCATCATCGTTATCTTGGCCGTGATTAATTGGTTCGGCGCTTCTCTGGTCATCCGCTCCGAAAATTTATTCAACGCGCTGAAAATGATTCTCTTGGCCATCTTTATTGTCGTCGGTTTTATGACCCCGATGGAATGGAGTCGCATGGCCCCCGAACAGTGGGTCGGTCCGTTTGAATTGCTGGCGGGTGCCATGGTTATCTTTTTGAATTATGAAGGATTTGAATTGATTGCGAATGCATCCAATTCTATGCGGAACCCCAAGAAAACCCTTCCCATTGCATATTTGGGAGGTGTTTCTATCGTGATTGTCATCTATGTCCTCATTGCGATCATCTCGGTTGGCCACTTGGAATTCGCAACGATTGCCGCGAATCCTGACGCCACCTTGTCGCTGGCGGCGCGGGCATTCATGGGTCCCGCCGGCGGTATCATGATTGCCATTGCCGCCATGTTGGCGACTTCATCGGCCATCAACGCCACATTTTACGGCTCGGGTCGACTCACTTACCTGATTGCCAAAACGGGGCAACTGCCCAAAGAGCTAGAAAGAGATTTTCACGGCCAACCCCTCGAAGGGATGCTGCTCTTTGCAATGCTTACTTTAGTCGTCGCCAACTTTGTTCCGCTCTCCGCTATTGCGACGATGGGTAGCGTCGGCTTCTTACTCGTTTTCTTAGCGGTCAACTACGCCAATTACAAACAGCGTAAAGAGACTGGCTCTGGTGGATGGATATCCATGGTCGGCGTCGCTGCTTGTGCAATTGCCTTGCTCGCGTTGATCCTGCAAACCGTTTTGACCAAAGGTCAAGCCTGGCAGATCTTTGTCCTGATCGGCATGGTCGTGCTCTCCTGTTTATCCGAGTACAGTTACCGGTTTGCGACAGGACGGTCGATTATCTTGCACCACCGAAGTCGCGACACCAAAAAGCCACCGAAATAAAAGGGGTCAGGTCAGGAGCCTTTTTTATTGGATGGGGATTAACCAACGTTGCTGATCTATTTTGCCGTCCATTTCCTCGACTACGACTCGGTCTACGATTTCTAAGCCCGCCCGTGCCATGCTTGCAAAGTCATCAATCCCCTGCGGGAAATTCTGCCGCGTTCGGTGTATCTCGTACCGATCAGATAACGGCTCGGGGAACATACTTTCAACCTTTTTTCGTCCGTAAATAAACCCCAACAGCCCTCCCCAGGTCGCGGTTGGATTATCAGAGTCCCAGCCCGCCAGTGTGCCGATCTGAATGGTCTTCTTAAAATCGCCTTCCCCATAAAACAAGCTCACCAAACTTGCCGCAAAATTGATCCCGGCGGCAAAGCATCCATTTCCAATTTTTTGACTCATGTCGTAACCATCCGCATGTTCCACTTGGTATCGCTGGTGAATCGCATCTCGAGCCGCTTCCCAAGTCACACCTGACTCATGCAATTTTTTCACGTATTCGTACATCGCTCGAGAATACGATCCTGCGGGTAGAGAAGCGCTCGCTTGTTCTGCACTCCACATCAAATGTTTTTGCAAAGATGTGTGGGGATCATACAGAGAAGCCAATGAATACATGCGAACGTAGAACTCAGAAATCCAGGCCGCATCCTGCCTAGCAGTCGTTTGGATTGGCAACTTGGCAAGCTTCACGGCAATATCCGGCCGGGCAGGCGCGAAGAACCCGAAGATTTCTGTGGTCAACTGCGCATCAATCATTTCAAATTCAAAGTTCTGTTGCGGATCGCTTGTCAAAGGTGGAAATACCCCCTCTTCCATGAGTCGGAATGCTCGCTCATTGGATACCCAAAGATAATTCTCTTCTTCGCTGCGAATATGTTTTAGCCAGCCCTGCCGAATTTGCTGGGGTGACAACCGAGTTGTCTTTTGGTTCGCTAAAAGATGCTGATACATATATTCGATATCCGTGTCGTCATCAGCACCCCAAACCTGGTCCTCTCCCCGCAACACGAAATCGATCGTAGGTGATAAATCACTGGGTTGCTCACTCCAAATGCTGGGCTGATCAGGTTGACCCCAATCATGCCGCGTGTAGAACGGTCCTGTTTTATATTTTGGCGTGTCCCCGATCTTATCCATCTCGGTAACCAACCCCGTCCAATTCGCAATGCAGGCCCCCAGCCAAAACCCCTCCAGTTGGTCTGCGTACTTCGATCGTGACAGCTCAAAAACCTGCGATTCTTGTGGGACCGGTGTGGATTGAGTCGCCACAAGCTCGGT
>JAAEPL010000212.1 GCA_024232675.1 Planctomycetaceae bacterium | reverse complement strand
TCACGGGGTGTTTGGGCGTCGAGAACTCTCATTTTCAAGTCCTGCAGCACCCTGACGATTCGGCGACTGTCGGTATTGGCGGACTCGTCACCGATCAGATTATCGAAACTTGGGAGAACCATAATTTCGATAGTAACAGGGCGTTGTCGTTTCTCCGGAAAGTCACTTCTGCATCGCCGGTCAGCATTATTGAACAGGGGACGTTGCCCTGGTCGGGGGACAGAATCTGGGCCGCCGCGATTGCTGAGAAACAGCAAATGTCAATTCAACTTGCACTAAAGCAGGTCTACCAGGATGTCAGTCGACTTTCTCTGGCCATCTTTGTTGAGCCAGCGGCCGTCGGGATGAGAGCTCCTCAGGTGACTTGGACGGTGGTAGAGCGAAATTTTGTGGGAGAACGGGTGGTTCACTTGAACTACGAGCCGGCGGTTCAGCCTGTTGAGATTCGACCAGACGGAGCAAAACTGGTCGACACCAAAAGCGGCGAAACCTTTGTTCCTTTCGGTTTTAACTACTCCTGCATCGACGACATTGACGGAGTCGAAACGTTTCGTGACCGGGCACAATTGACCGCTGAATTGGAATACGCCCGCACAATACTCAACGCCAATACTCTGCGCATCCACATTGATTATTTTCGTTTGATGGAAACGCCAACGACTCCCAACATGCAGTACTTTAGGTATTTGAAGATGCTGGTTAGTGTTGCCGAAGAGACGGGGATGTATCTGGATTTCACAGGCTTAGCCTGTTACGAAATAGAGCGTATCCCGGATTGGTACCACACACTGGACGAGGAGGCCCACTGGGAAATGCAGGCGGCATTTTGGGCCACGGTGGCCAGGATTGGGGCCGGCAGCAACGCCATCTTGTTTTACGACCTGGTCAATGAACCAGCGGTTGCCACAGGCGCCTACAACCCTAACTATCCATGGATTGTGGATTCGGCTTATGGCGGATACTATTTCGTGCAACGAATCGCTTTGGATCTGAACGGGAGAACGAGAAAAGAGGTAGCCAAAGCCTGGATCGACAGGATGGTGACGACCATTCGGCAACATGATCCTCGGACCCTGATTTCGATCGGCGTCATTCCGTTTGCCATTAAATACGAAAATGCTCAACCGCTATTTTATGACCCGCTGGTCGCCGAGAATCTGGATCTGGTTTGCCTTCATACATATCCGACGCCTGATGCCGCCGATAACCGGGCCAGAGCCCAACGAATTTCCAAATACGAGATCGGCAAACCAATTCTCATTGAGGAAATCTACAATCACATTAGTGGGCACCCATTGATGGTCGATTTCATTGAAGACTCACTGGCGGCAGGGGTCGACGGATGGATCTCCTTCTACCAGGGCAAGACGATCGAGGAATTATACGAAGACGGTTCGGTCTACACGTGGTTTCAGATTCCGATTCAGGAGTACTACCGTGACGAAGGGGAATATCTGATCAAACGCGCTAAATAACCCCTCCCTGCTTTGCAAGCCTAGTCGCTTGAACTGGCCGGTATTGAAACCAGTTTTGCCCAGCCCGCGGTTGTATTCCAAAGGCTGGTTGAGCAATTATCCTAGGCCATCCCGGCGAAAGCTTCAGAGATTACCGAGTCCGTGATGGAGTCATCGCTGCCTCCATCCCGAAAGATTGATGTCACTCTACAGTTCAGAAAACGCGAGTTAAAACAAAACATGTGTCGCGGAACGGAGGAGCGAGTTTTGCGAACGGTGCCAAAGTCAAATTTGCCAGCTCGTTACATCGTCTGCCCAAGTGTATCGAGCCGCGTTTTGGCTGCTCCGGTCAATTCGGGCGTTGGCTCCTGAGAAGCTCCCTGCTCGTGGCGAGCCCACCACTGCTCACTCCACTCAATTGACCAATCCATGGCATGGGGACATTTCTCCAACAAGTCGGACAATTCGCGAGCGGTTTGCGGACGATTGGATCGAGACTTATCCAGACACGCCATGATAGCGCTTTCTAATTCTTGTGAAATCTTTTTACCAATGCGGGCGGACGGTGCGATCGGAGTTTCATCGACATGTTTTTGGCAAAGTTCGGCAATGCCATCGGCTGTAAAAACAGTCTTCCCGGTCAACAAGAAATAGCCGACTGCTCCGACAGCATAAATGTCGCTCCGCGCATCAACCGACATCGGCGACTGAATTGCCTCTGGTGACATGTACAGAGGCGTACCTGCCAGTGCGTTACTCTTTTGACCGGAATCACTTTCAATATTTTTCACCAGCCCGAAATCCAACACTTTGACGAAATCGGGTTTGCACCCCCTGCGGTTGAGCATAATGTTGGCGGGCTTCACGTCACGATGGACCAGTCCACTAGAATGAGCCTCAAATAGGGAACCACAGACCTGCCGCAAGATGTGAATCACGCGTCCCTCGGATTGAGGTCCGTCGATGTTTACCAGCTGCTGCAGATCAATTCCGTCGAGGTATTCCATGGCGTAGTAGAAGACGCCTTCGGGTGTCCGACCATAATCATAAATGGCAATCGTATTGGGGTGATTGAGTTTGCAAGTGATTTGAACTTCCCGTTCAAATCTGGCAATGGTCTGCTCAGTAATATTGTCAACGTTGAGCATTTTGATCGCCGTAGGTCGTCGCAACATGGAATGATGCCCTTTGAAGACCACTCCCATCGATCCGGCTCCCAGTTCTTCATCCAAAGAGTATTGCCCCAGTTGCTTGGCTTCGATCACAGCTTTTTGTGCTTCGCGGCGTAATCGTGCCACCACCACAGTGAATGCAAATATCGCCACAGCACTGGCGATCAATAACGAATACAAAGACCAAAACGCGGTTCGCAGAATCGTCAGTGGGCGGAATGCTTCGGCGACATCCATTTCGGTGGTCAGCCCAATGTCATACCGAGAGGACCACGCCCAGGCGCCTACCACGGGAACGCCTCGATAATCCCGGTAGCCTTCGACGTCGCATCCCGATTCACCTGCAATGGCACTGGCCGCCATCTTAGTGGGCGGAAGTTTGGATCGTCGCACCTTGGAGCGAAAGCCTTCGGTTACATTTCCGCCCGGGTCTCGAACCAAAACATTCAGAATGGAGCGGGCATGATCGTTGTCAGGCAACAGCCCAAGCAGAATCAGGTCGTTGTCGAAACGACTGTTGGAAACCATCATTCCTTTTCGATCGAAAGCATAGGTTTCACCCGATTCACCAATCCGGGCGATCTGTAAAATCTCGGTAAATTCTTCTTCTGGTCGGACTTGAAAAGCCAAAGCCCCGACGACCTCGAAATTGATATCCCTTAGTGGAGCCGCCACATACATGGTTGGCTCGCCACTACGCTTTTGCCCATTAGCCGTCTTCATCATGACTACGCTGGGAAACGGAACACTGACCGTAGCATCGCCATCAATCACCTTTTTGAGAAACGGTGCGTACTCAGCGATACCGTCTTGTCCAACCAAGTTGGCATGGGACGACGTTACAATCTTTCCTTCACGGTCGGTAAGAAAATAGCCCACATAATTAAGTGACATTAACGCCGGTGAAAGAACTTTCTGTAATTCTCTATGTAGGTCATCTACTTTCGTAACGTCCGTGTCGGACGGTTCATCATCCAGCAATTGATAGCTGAGTTCACGCACTTTAATAGAATTGGCCAATGACGTGGCGTTGGATTCTTGGGTTTCACACCAAGCAGTCATCATCGCCATTTCCGCATCGAGAAGCGTTTGCAGTTGAGACGCCATGTTAGATTTCATGGTTGACTCAATGGCACGCTGTACACCAAACCCAATGATCGACAGCAGCAACACGGCAATGATCGGCCAAATCCAGAGTTGACGGCGCAGAAACATCCGTGTCTGACGCATACTGTGACTAAAGCTCCGCGAGGCCCACGTCATGTGCGTCTGCGGATGACTTCCGTTCGTTGTGTCGGAACGACGGAAAAAATTTAAAGGGTTCATACGTCGTTGATGGTTTAGAGACTTAGTTATCAAGCTCTATTGTAATTCGGTGACGAACGGCCTCCCAAACTGACTCGTCGAAAGAGCGTAAATATTAGGTGAATATCTTGTTGATTGACCTACTTAAAGGGGATGGGGCGGGCAAGAAAACGCGGTTTCCCAGAAAGAACGTTCGAGAAATACCGGGGCGCGGCTGCGGCAACGACGGTCAAAGAAGTTATCAAAGCCCCTGTTCGGACAGGATGTTTCGCCATCTACTCGCCGCCCATATTAACCTGGCATGTGGGTGGGCCACGAAGCTGGAGCCGATGCCGTGCCGATATTGTTGCTCGTCGCCCAAGCCCACCACCGAACGAAATGAGGCAGCCAATGCTTGACGGCAGCTCACGCAGGATCGCCTCTCCAATGATGGGTGGAAGGGATTCCGACTGGCCTGAGCCGAAGTGCTTCTTGATTTAAAATTAATCATCCCCCATTCAATTGTCTGATGTCCGTCGAGCCCACAGTCCGTTTTCGGCACCCCAACCCTATCGGCAAGACCCGCAAATGCCGACCCGATCCTTGCTGACGCGAGAACGCCATCATTCAGCGAGTTCCTCAGCCAACAGCTCGATAGGCGGCATAGGGTCTTGCAGATTCACCCACGCACCTGGGCTCTCGCTGAACTCAAGATCCGTCAGCAAACAACGGTCAAGGAATTTTTCTACTCGGTCTTGCTCCAGCTTCTGGCCAATGAAAACTAACTCTTGGTGTCGATCCCCATGCTCACCGTTGAACTTAGAACGAATTTGTGAGATTTCCTGTTCGTCCTCGGGCCAAAGTTCTTCAGGTGCAGAGGCCCACCAATAACCAGCGGGTTCTAACAACACGGAACACCCCGCTTGTGACCAGTTGTAGGCCCATTCATTTCTTGATGCGACCCAAGCCAGCCCCTTGCTTCTGAGCACGCCTTGAAACATGCCTTCATCCATATCTGCGCCAATGGCGTCCCACAGTCGCTGCGGATGAAACGGTCGCTTGCGACGATAAACAAAACTGGAAATCCCGTATTCTTCGGTTTCCGTTTCCTCAGACCCTCGCGGCACTGCTAACCAGTTCGTCATCTCCTCGGCTTGCGAAATTTCAAATCGGCCCGTGCCAAGGATCGAGTCTAGTGGAACACGACTTTGCGTTGATTCCATGATCCGCGCTGTTTGATTCAAGTGCCCAATGATCTGCTTTAACTCGGATAACTGTTGCTCGGAGACCAAGTCGGTCTTGTTTACGATGATGACGTTGGCAAATTCGATTTGATCCACCAACAAATCGACGATGTTGCGGTCATCCTCTTCGCTAAGGCCAATTTTACGATCAGTCAGGTCATCCCAAGAACCAAAATCTTTCATGAAATTTGCGGCGTCAATTACCGTGACCATGGTGTCCAATTCAGCACAATCCGATAGACACTTACCCGTTTCATCCTCAAAAGTGAATGTCTCGGCGACGGGCATCGGTTCGCTGATCCCCGTGGATTCGATCAACAGATAATCGAACCTGCCCTCACTCGCCAACCGAGTGACTTCGACGAGCAGATCCTCACGCAGGGTGCAGCAAATGCAGCCGTTCGTCATCTCGATAAGCTGCTCTTCCGTGCGCGAGAGATCCGCACCGCCATCGCGCACTAAGGACGCATCAATGTTGATCTCACTCATGTCATTAACGATCACGGCCACACGCATTTTCTCGCGATTCGCCAAAATGTGATTCAGCAAGGTCGTCTTGCCAGCTCCGAGGAACCCGCTCAGTACCGTAACTGGGAGGCGGGCCTGCTGCGGCGTCGACGTATTCATGGCCATGGGTAACTCCAACAAATTGGTCAATGACGGAAAAAGCGATGCTCACAAAAATGCCATTCGTACACGGGCTACATCGCCGACGATGGACAACCACTCAGTTTCCCAACCGCCTCTTTTGCAATAGCTTATACACGTGCAACTTAATTGCAACAACAGATCTCTCCGGACCGCGATCGCGTTTTCAGCACGCCGCTCGATTTTGGCTTTCCTTGAGGGTAACGAAAGGGGGGCAGAAGCGTTATAAAGTAATAAAAGGCTGATGACGCCTTTTTTGCGTGACGGCCACAACACAATCGCTTCTTGTTCATTTCAATTTGCCCTCATGAATTATCAAATCCCATTCATTTTCTGTCTCCTGGTTTGCGTTGCAGCGACCTGCTTCGTCCATGGCCAGGAAACGTCGCCCCCCACTGCCGGTGACATCATTTTTGAAAACAAGACCTACACGGCCGAGGACGGCAGGCTTCGCAATTATGAAGTGGGCACCCTCTACGTCAAAGAAAATCGATCGGATCCGCAGAGTCGCCTCATTGGTCTGGGCTTCGCACGGTACCGCGCAAAACAAGCCACGGGAGCTCCTGTCTTTTTTTTACCCGGAGGCCCCGGAAGTAGTTTTTTGGAGGGTAATCCGCCTACGCTAGCGGCACTCGTTAGAGATCGCTGCGACGTCATTTTTGTTGACCAACGCGGCTATAGTCGCAACGGTGCCTTTCTTGAAAACATCCCCTTCGAGGAAATCGTGTTACCCGCAGACGCTGATCTTGATGATCGAGTCGCGTTTTTTGCCAAATATACGGAAGCGGTCGTCGACCACTACCAAGCGACGGATGTCGATCTGAGTGGTTACAACATTTTAGAATGCATCGAGGATGTGAATGAGCTCCGAGCAGCTCTGGGATATGCCAAGATCACACTCCGCGGCCAAAGTTTTGGTAGCCAATGGAGCTTTGGCATTATGCGTCAATACCCGGAAACGGTGGAACGTGCGCTGCTCTCCGGAGTCGAACCTCTCAATAACGCTTACGACATGCCCTCCCATGTCTTCGCCGCGCTGCAACGAATTTGGAAAAGCATCGACAAAGACCCCCGATTCCATGCCTACCTACCCGAGGGTGGTATGCAAGAAGCGGCAGAGGTCGTGCTCCAAAGATTGGAATCGGAACCCATCAAGTTGTTCGTGGAAGGAGAATCCAAACCCATCCGTATTCTGGGGCCGGACGACTTTCCTTTCACCAGCCCTCGACAAATTTTGGAACTTTACCATGGCCAAACGAGCGGTTGGGCAGCGGCTCGATTTCTCGGCCGCCCCTCAAAGACATTAATTAGTCCGCTGATCGATTCCAGTTTGCACGCAACCCCCGAGCGACTCGAAAAATTATGGCATGACCCGGCCGTCCGCTTTACCACGCGGCAGAATTTTGCCCGCTACATGGCAACGGCAACCATCTGGCCGAGCCCTGACGTTGGCGATGAATTCCGCACCCCGAAAAAATGTGACATCCCGGTCGTCTTTGTGAATGGCGATTGGGATATAAAAACACCAATCGAAAACATGTACGAGATCGCAGACTATTTTCCCAACAGTCATCAGGTAATCGTCCATCAAGCCGGACACGGAACGATCACGTCACGCATGCAAAAGCAACACCCGGATTTCATCGCTCAACTAGTTGAGTTTTTAGAGACTGGGAAAATGGACTTGCTACCGGCTGAAATACAGGTAGAAAAATTTCGCCGTTTTACTCCGCCAAAATTCGCCATCGATCCCGCTAAAACGAAATGAGTTAAGACGCTTCCGCCGCCCTCTAGCGTCGTCGCCCGTGCATTCAATGAGGTGCCCCGCAAGGCATCCGAGGCCAGCAACAGAACGCTAGCCGACCGTGATTTTGGCACCTCGCTCACCGAGTCTTGGTAACGACAACCACGTACAAACTCATTCCTTGATAAAGCAGGCAATTGCCATATTGCCCCAATGCCGTCAAGGAAGAGTGGGTGGGTGTAGGCCAGTTACGACCAGTTCCCTTCGGGCGATCCGTCAAAGCGTTTCTTGAGGCCATCCCAGCAATCCACGTAGTCGTCTTGCAGGCAGGCTTTGTTAGCAGCAAAGTCGGTAACCATTTGCGGGAACCTTGTTTCGAACATGAAAGACATGGTGTTACCCAAATACACCGGGTCGTCCGAGGAGTTACTGGCTTTTTCGAAGGCATCGTAATCGGGACCGTGCGGCAGCATGCAGTTATGCAAGCTGACCCCACCGGGCGCAAAACCCTGAGGCTTGGCGTCGTATTGTCCGTAGATATTCCCCATCAACTCCGACATGATATTTTTGTGGTACCAGGGCGGGCGGAACGTATTTTCTTGGGGTAGCCAACGAGGCGGAAAGATCACGAAATCGATATTGGCAGTGCCCACCTCTGCCGTGGGTGCGGTGAGGACGGTAAAGATCGATGGGTCGGGATGATCAAACGTAATCGAGCCGACGGCTGCAAAGTGCCTCAGATCGTACTTGTAGGGCGCGTAGTTTCCATGCCAAGCGACGACATCCAAAGGCGAATGCTCGATCTCGGTACGATGAAATTCGCCGCACCATTTCACGGTCACACCGCAATCGGCATCGCGATCCTCAAACCAAGCTACCGGCGTTTTAAAGTCTCGAGGATTGGCTAAACAGTTGGCTCCAATCGGTCCCCGTCCGGGCAACGTAAATTTAGCGCCATAGTTTTCGCACACAAACCCCCGCGCTTCGTCATCAACCAAATCAACTTTAAAGACCATGCCTCGCGGCAAGATGCAAATCTCCAAGGGCTCCAAATCGATCTTGCCAAACTCCGTGTAGATCACCAATCGGCCGTGTTGTGGCACGATCAAAAGTTCGGCATCCGCGTTGTAAAAGTATTCGTCGCCCATACTGGAATTGGCCAGATAAACATGGGCAGCCATCCCGACTTGGGTGCAAACATCACCGGCCGTCGTCATGGTTCGCATACCGGTAACAAAATTTACGGGTTCCGTTGGAAACGGTGTGGGATCCCAACGGTACTGACCCAACGAAACGACGTCCGGCACGATGTGCGGCGCGGTTTTCCAATCCGCGATATCGATTTTTTTGAATCGCTTGACATGCTTCACCGACGGCCGAATGCGATACAACCAAGACCGCTCCAGCGTTGCGTGCGGCGCGGTAAAGGGTGAACCGGAAAGTTGCTCAGCGTATAAGCCATAAGGACAACGGCGAGGCGAGTTACGGCCCACGGGCAGTGCACCCGGCAATGACTCGGTTTCAAAATCATTTCCGAAACCGGGCATATAGCCTACCTGGGTAGCCGTTCCCGTTTGACAGGTACTCGCTTTCACATCCGGCTTTAACGGCATCTCATTCATTATCGCGCCTCAATTGGCATGTGCATTTTCGATTCACTTCGCAGAACATAGGACTCGGCATCCGCCGCAACTGACGTTCAACTATTTTGCATTGGCTTCCAGTTGATCGCCATATTCACCCTGTGCGATTTCTTCGGCCTCAATCGACTCAAACAAAGCCTTGAAGTTACCCTCACCAAAGCCGTCATCACCCTTGCGTTGAATAAACTCGAAAAAGATCGGACCAATCACCGTCTTCGAAAAAATCTGCAGCAGGATCTTCGTCTCGCCACCATCGACGACACCTTCGCCATCGATCAGAATCCCATGCTTCTTCATGCGCTCCGTCGGTTCTTCGTGACCCGAAACCCTATCAGTCGACATCGCATAGTAAGTGTCGGGAGGTCCTGGCATGAAGCGAACACCACGATCGTAGATCGTCTCCACCGAGTCGTAGATATCTTTGGCCCCCACCGCGATATGTTGGATGCCTTCGCCGTTGTACTTTTTCAGGTAATTGACGATCTGCCCCTTCTCACCGCGATCCTCATTAATCGGAATGCGAATCCGGCCACACGCCGAAGTCAGGGCGCGACTGTAAAGCCCCGTGTATTTACCCTGAATGTCAAAGAAACGAATCTGTTTGAAATTAAATAGGTCACCATAAAACCGAAACCACTTATCCATATTCCCGCGATAAACGTTGTGGGTCAGGTGATCAAGGTAGAAAAAACCAACGCCGGCCGGATTGGCCGTCCCGATCCATTCGAACTCTGCGTTATAAGGACTGGTCTCGTAATACTGATCAATGAAGTAAATCAACGATCCGCCGATACCAACGATCGCGGGTACATCCATGACCTTGCCGGTCCCTTCGTACGGTTCCGCGCCAAGGTCCACGGCATGCTTGAAGCTGTGTTCCGCGTCCACCACACGCCAACCCATGGAAGGAGCGCAGGGGCCATGAGCTTCGATAAATTCCGCGGCATGCGTATTGGGATCGGCATTGATCAGATAGGAGATGTCACCTTGCTGCCACAACTCGACGGCTTTGGTTTTATGGTTGGCAACATGCGTGTAGCCCATGGAATCAAACAGGTCGCGGAGGACCTGGGGATCAGGGTGGGCGTATTCGACAAACTCGAAGCCATCGGTTCCAGCTGGATTCTCTGTGCTGATCGTTGCGCGGGGCGCATCGTGTGGAAAGGGTCCCATAATTTATATCGCTTTACTTTGTTTGATTTCATTTCGCCTGCCCATCGTTGGCGTAGCCATTAAGGGTACGCTTGGGCTGCGTTGGATTTGATCAAATGGTGTTGTTTAGAATTACTATTCGGACAATTCGATTAGTAAATGGTACATATTTGTGTATGATTGATCAAATATTTTAATGGTTTTGTACATATTGCACCATTCAGCCAGCGAAAACGGCCATGCTTGAACAATCTGACTATAAAATTGACCGAATTGATGCCGCCCTTTTAGAGGAACTGCAGCTCAATGCGCGAATCGGTGTCGTGGAACTGTCCCGTCGACTGGAGATTGCCAGAGGGACCGTGCAGACCAGGATTGACCGTTTGGTGGCATCAGGTGTCATCCGAGGCTTCACCGCCAACCTGAATCTCGAGGCTATTGGTTACCACGTGAAGGCATACATCACAGTCGAAGTGAAAGAGGGCCAAATCGATTCGGTCGTCGATCCCCTGAACCAAATTAACGAGGTCGTCGAGGTCCACTCGGTGGCGGCGCAAGGCGATTTACTCTGCTTGGTGGTTGCCCGCTCCAACCAACACTTGATGGAAGTGCTGGAGAAAATCCTCTCCATCCCCGACATCGCCAGGACCTCCACCGCAATCGTTTTGAAGAGTCAAACCGAAAACCGCTGCCATCAGTTGCTGCGAAGTTTGGGTAAAAACTGACCTCGCGATTTCCAACGATGAACCGATCTCGCTGAGAGTTTGGCAAATTACCAGAGTCACCAAGTGACCACTCACGGTTCAAACCCGGAGCGCTTCAAACACGTGTTCCACCTCTTACCCAGAATACCGGAATCGCTACTGCAAAAGCCGCCTAACAGTAGTGAGAAATCACCCGCCAGCCGTCGGAATGGGTTCGAAAACAGTTGGGAAACGGGCGAATTTTCGACTTTTCCCAAACCGCTTCTGCCTAGTCACAGTACCGACTCGAAGCCCGCCTTTGGAGGCTGCTAAGCCCCTGTTTAATTACTCGGGCAATGGCATTCCGCCTCATAATTAGGTTGACATAATCGCCACAATAACTACTCTGAAAGTAAGTCGGGTCGCTGAATGTCGTTACGTTGATGCAAATGTTTAGCAAAACTTTTAAGTCGCAACTGTCGCTAATCGCCGTATACCTACCATTTCTGGTAGTTTCGTCGGGCGGTTCCGGACTGCATCATGCGCCCTTTTTTGGCTTGCATGGATGCTGCGACGGGCCTAACCACGCTAGTCAGCACGTACACGACTGTTGCGACACGCATCACCACCCAGCAGATAAGCCTGCCGGCCAGCCTGACTCGACCGTTGGCGAGAAAAACAAGGCCTGCTCTGTTTGTGATTTCTTTGCGACGAAGCATGCCTCCGTCGATGATGCAGACACTGAAATTCCTCAAAGTGTCTCCCTGTTAGCACCCACGATACTGTCCGTTGGCACCCTCCGCTCTGCTAACGGCTTTCTTGCCCGTGGTCCGCCCATCACTGATTAAATTCAGTGCATGTACGATCACGATGCAGGTAATGTGGCACGGCGTCCCGTGGACGGTGTGAACTACCTGCTAAAGGCGGTCCGACCATCGTTGTCAGCATCACGTGTTCATCCGAACACGGGACCCGTCTCACTATGCCCTGCAAGTTCGATCGCATGTTGCTCTGACCACCGTCTGTTGCGCTGCCCACAAAGGTTGCCTTGATTTCTGCCGTCTCCGCAGACCATTTGTTATCCGATAAACGCCCTTCAGAACCGGGCGTCCATTCGCCGACCGCCTAGCCCCGGAATTTTAATATGGGGGAATGCCGCCTGCGAATCGATAGGAGCTTCATTGATGCTTAACTTAAAAGATATTTTATGCCAGGACTTCTGTCCCGGGCTTAACCGTTATGTTTATTGGCTTAAGCAACCTTTCGGTTGGATTGCCATTGGAGCAGTGGCGGCTTTGCCCGTTGCGATATCGGTTTCTGCGTCAGGCTGGTGGGTTCTGGCAAGTTGCTTGGCATTGGTTGCGATCCAATTGGTTTGGCCCTGGTTTCAGATCAAAGTCTGCGACTGCCAGATCGTCTTCGACCGCCTCCGCGCAGTGGAAGGGGAAGAGATTCCGGTTCAACTGAAAATCACCAATCGCGGCCCTTTTCCAGTTTGGGGCATGGCTATCGAAAAAGGGTTTGCCCAAAGCAGCTCGGGATCGGAGAAATCCGAAGCAATTGACGAACCCAACATCAACGTCACCTTGGCCTACGTGCCGGCGTTTTCCTCTAACACCTACGAATGGAAATTTACCCCTTCGCGACGCGGCGTATTCCCCCTCGAGGCCCCTCGAATTTCCACCGGGTTCCCCTTTGGGATTTGGGCATCTTCGAAAGTCGTCGAGGTTCCGCAATCGCTGATTGTTTGGCCGCGCACCGAGCAGCATGGCAATTTGCCGCAAACAGAGGCAACGGGCACTTCGGATTGCGGAAACTTTGAAGATCGCGCCGGCGACCAAGGTGATATTCTTGGTTCCCGCCTATGGCGGCCAGGAGAACCCCTGCGCATGGTGAATTGGGCGCAGACGGCGAAAAGCCAAGAGGATTTGATCGTCATAGAGCGGCAGTCGACAACCCAGCGCCGCGTTCGCCTGGTACTCGACCCGACCCCCTACACTGATTCGAAACGAAACGAAGAAATAGGCGAGTGGCAAATTCGCATCATGGCTTCTATCGCCAAAGAACTTCACCAACACCGCTACAACGTGCAGGTGAGCACGGGTTCCACTTCAAAAAGGATCGGGTCCTCGTCAGCCGCCTTGAAATCGTGGTTTGACGAACTGGCTCATCTCGATTTCCAGGAATTGGCTGATCACCAAGGGCTGCCACGCATTACGAACGATGCCGGCACCTGGCTGATTACGGCCAACATGGCGCATGCTCGGCAGGCACGACAAATGCCAAACGTGAGACCGGTCCTGTTGGTGACAAAGGATTCACCGACCACCGATTATTGCCCGCGTTTGTTGACCCTAAACATTGATCGATCGGGCTTGTCGCCATTCCAGCAACTGTACTTCAACTCGAGAACGGGCCATGTCGCAAAACAAGCAGGATAAGATCGATATCCTGACGCTCGCGCTGGCTTTGATCAGTTGGAGCATGGTGCTCACCTTTCGCTACCACAGCAACTGGGGCCTCGGTTGGTTTGCCATCGTCCAGCCGGTCTTCAGCCTGGCCATGGTCGGGATACTTCGCTACCTAGTTTTGCGTTGCCAAAGTCAGTCCCAAATAACAAGATCTTTTGGCGCCTGGTGGATCGTTAGTTCTGCAGGCATGCTGGGGCTGGGGGTTCTTGGCCGCCGCCACGGTTTTGGCGACTCATGGGAAATGTTGACACTTTTGTTGCTCGGCAACCTGTGCCTTGGTATGTCAGTGCTGTCTCAATTTCCGCGGTGGCGAAATGGGTCCGTCCTATTTTCCGCCATTTGCTGTTTTGTCGTGTTACCGATTTCTAACACCTGGGTCACGAGTTTTTTGGCGGTCGTTTTTGGCTGTGGCCTACTCATCTGGTTGATTACCGAATACTGGAGAAAGGTTGATCAAAAGTTGGCCAGCGATCAAACGCGGCGTCCTTGGTCACCCAAGGCCATTGCCGTGATTGCGGCGTTCTGCATGATCGGCCTGATCGGCTCGGTGGCGATTTTTCTGGCTCCGCAACAGCAGCTTGATTTACCCGGACTATCTTGGTTTGCGGGTGGTAAACGCTGGTCTGACGAGTTTGCAAATGAAGGCTCTGGAGACGGTAACAAAGTTCGCGCAGCCACCGACCGCGCAAACTCATTGGGGCCTGTCGATTCCGATATTTTCATGGAATCAAAACGAGAATCTTTATTTGATGTTGCTTCCGAAGCTTACGGGGAGCCCCGCAAAGCGAACAAAAACCGCGCAATCGGTTTGGAAGCCGAGGTGATGCAACACAATCACTCACGTGTCGCTCGCAGTCAAAAGGCCTCAGCAGAGTTCTCAACCAAGCGGAAAACCGACCCGTCAGATTCCTCAACCAATCCAAAAGATCAAATCGTCGATGCTCTGTTCTTCTTGAAAGGTCGCATCCCCCTGCGATTGGCGATGGAGACCTACAACACCTTTGACGATGGGGTTTGGAAACAAATCGACCCACCACCACGCCCGCCAAAGCGAGCAGCGATTGAGAAGAATCAAGCAAAGAAAAAAGCCAACGCAGGTCGGCCACGTGGGAACCGAAAACGAACCGCCAAGGCCAGCTTTGAGCCCGTACATAAGCTGACACAAAACGGATATCCCTGGATGAGTATGCGTCGTCATCCGGATACGCTCTACGCAGGCCATGAGTACACCACTCTCAAAATAACCAACTTGAAATCATTGCGTATTCCATCTCCCCCGTGCATGGAGCAATTCTATATCGATCAAGTCGATCGAGAGGCTTTTTTTGGTGTCGGTACGGATGAAATTGCCCAACTGACGAATGGTTCCACCTCGATTCCCGATATGACCGTCCTGCACATCCTGTCATCCGGGATCAACTTGTACGATGCTCAAATCACACCCGAGAAAATCAAAAAACAGCA
Organism: Planctomycetaceae bacterium; assembly: GCA_024232675.1. Taxonomy (GTDB): domain Bacteria; phylum Planctomycetota; class Planctomycetia; order Pirellulales; family Pirellulaceae; genus CAJQPP01. Next base: position 7,947 of record JAAEPL010000212.1, on the reverse strand, counting down.
ACTCACTCGAGTCAACAAAAATCAAAAATACCTGTCCGTGGAAGCAGCCTCGTCGTCAATCGTGGAAACGGCCCAACAATGGACCGCAGGATTGAATCATGACTGGGACAAGATTTCCACGATCCTGCAAAGACTACGTACCGATTTCACCCACGATCGCAAGGCAGTTCTGCCCGAAAACGAATCGGATGTTGCCAGTTACCTGTTGCAGGAAAAAGTGGGTAGCGATTACATGTTTGCAACCGCGGCTGCCTTGATGTTCCGGTCGCAAGGGATTCCCTCCCGCGTCGTCACAGGTTTCATGGCCAATGAACAAGGTTACGATCACGGCTCGGGGCATACCGCCGTTACCGCATCAGATATCCACGTATGGACAGAAGTTAGTTTGGATGGCGTTTTTTGGATTCCCGTGGAACCGACACCCGGCTACTCGCAACCCCGGTATCAACTGACATGGCTGCAACGGTGCACACTGGCCATATTGGGGGCTTACCATTGGGTCCTCAGCCATCCACTGATGACGGCATGCATGCTCCTCGTGTCGTTCTTAATCATCTGGAATTTCCGCTGGATCGTAAATGCACTGGTAACCGCGCGGTGGCTCGTTATCAGCCGTTTATTACCTAACCGCCTAGTGCTGGAAACCGCCCGGTTAATTGACAAACGAGCCGCTCTCGCGGGTGTCCCTCGTCCTGCCAATCGCTCAGCTGCCAATTTCAGCCAGTGGCTGGCTCAACGGCTCGATATACCTGAAACTGATACCGCAGCGCTGAAACGATTTACGAGAAAATTGGACAGGCTTCTTTATCACCCGAAGTCAGCCGCACAAGCAAAAGAAAATCGTTCCTATCAAATCGTGGCCGATTGCCAGCGGGTTATTCAAAACCTGCAGTTTCACCGAATTCGTCAAACACAAAAATCTTCAGCGAAACGAGGCGGGAGTAAATCGCCATGTTAAATCCCACAGAGAGTATCAGTTCCGAACCAAGCGATCCCATGAGTTTCGAAACGATCGTGCGAATGCGAGCTGCCTTAAATCGTGCCTTGAAAGGCAAAGAGGAAGTGGTCGAAGCGGTATTAGCAGCTCTGTTAGCCGGGGGTCATATCCTGTTTGACGATCTACCCGGACTTGGAAAAACCACACTTGGCAAGGCCTTGGCTGCCGCTGTGGGCGGCACGTTTGGTCGTCTGCAAGGCACCCCCGACTTGCTGCCCAGTGATGTGACCGGTTTCAACATCTTTAATCGTAAAACAGAGGATTTTGAGTTTCGTAAAGGGCCCGTCTTTGCGGATGTGCTGCTGGCGGATGAAATCAATCGAGCCACGCCAAGAACCCAGAGCGCGTTGTTCGAAGCGATGGGCGAACGGCAGGTATCCGTCGATGGACGGACCTTCCCATTGGCCGAAACCTTTTTTGTCATCGCCACGCAAAATCCGGTAGATCACCAAGGAACCTTTGAACTACCCGAAGCCCAACTAGATCGCTTCGCGCTCAAGCTGTCGATCGGATATCCCGATAAATCGCACGAAATCGAACTGTTAAAAGACGAAGCCCAGCGCCACTCGGGAACTCGGGTGCCATTCGAACCAGTCATTACCCCCGAGGAATTACAACAATGGCGAGCGCGTGTGGCGGAAGTCCTAGTCGAAGAAAAACTCCAAGGTTATTTGATCGATTTGGCATCCTCCCTTCGTGAACATACCGAAATCAAAAACGGGCTTTCCCCACGCGCCTTAATCATTTGGCAACGTGTCGCCCAAGCAAAAGCGCTTTTAGATCAACGAGATTTCATTACGCCCGATGATATTCAACAGGTAGCTCGCCCGGTTCTGCGAGTCCGATTGGCGAGCGGCCTGGAAGAAGTGGATTCGGTTATTGAGCAAACTATCGCATCGATCCCTGTGCCGTGAGACTGAATTTTATGTATGCAACCCAATCAACCTGCCTGCTTGTCGCAATCGGCGGCCTTATCCTATCAGCGGGCTGCCAACCTGCCCAAGAAGGCCATGACCATATCGTCTACTTTCACAAACCTGCTGACGTGAGCCAGGCGGTCACTCGGTTAATGGAAATCAACGAGACCTTGCTCGGTGACGGGTCGCTGCCCGCGCCAAAAGAGTTTCAAATGCAAGGTCACGGACACCATCACCCGCATGGATCGGCAGGCCACGAGCATGGACATGCACACGAACACGGCGATGACGAGCACTCACATGCACACGACGACGAGCACTCACATGAACATGGCGACGATCACGAGCACGCGCATGAACATGGCGACGATCACGAGCACGCACATGAACATGGCGACGATCACGAGCACTCACATGAACACGGCGATGATCATGAACACGGCGATGACCACGGACACTCACATGCTCACGGGCACTCGCATGATCACGGACACGCCAACGAGATTGTGAAAGTAGGAATTTTTGAGGAGTGGTGCGATATCGTGCGTTGGCTGCCATCGATTGCCGCTAACAGTGACATGGATAAGCAGCAGTGGGATCAAATTAATCAAGCGTGCGAAGGTTTATCGAACCTCGTAACAAGCCTCAGCAGCGATCAGCCCGCATCCGAGAAACGGAATCTGTATCGGAAAAATGCGCAAGAGATCAGTCGTACGCTGCAAAATTTGAATCAGGTGGTCGAGGAATATTCGCAAACGGATGCTCCCTCGGCAACAGAAAACAACTCCAGCGACGATCGGGGTACTCGTGGATAATTTTTTCTGGGGCGCGGTGCTGCGTTCCTCACAAGTCGTGATTTTCGCGGCACCCTGGATTGCCACTGGCTTCGTTATTGCCGCTATATTTCGTGTCTTTCTGGGGCCTGAACGAACCCGGCGACTGTTTGCGGGAACAGGTTGGCGGGGCATTCTATCCGGATGGCTTTGGGGCATGTTGCTGCCGGTATGTTCGCTGGGCGTCATTCCAATCGTTCGCGAATTGCATCGGAGCGGAGTAAAAGGCGGTGCCTTAATCGCCTTTGCCTTAACTGCTCCTTTGTTCAATCCGCTCTCGCTACTTTACGGCCTGACCCTCTCTGACCCAATCGCGATCATTACGTTTGCTGGCTGCTCCTTATTGATTGTGACGTTCGTCGGACTTCTTTGGGATCTAATATTTTCAACGGACGACGAAGCACCTGCGGCGGCGGAAGTGAATTTCCCGTATGGCATCAAACGGATTGTGGCGGTCGCCAAAACGGCTACACAAATGATCTACAGCCCATCAATGGTATTTATTTTGATTGGGATCGCTGGCTCAGTCATCATCTCACTGGCCATGCCCCACGGATCCATGGCGACCATGTTGGAAAGGGAAAATGGCTTGGCTCCCTTGCTGGTTGCCGGTGTTTCCATCCCCATCTACTCAACGCCTCTGTTGGCCATGAGTCAAATTGGTTCAATGTTTCAGCACGGCAATTCGATCGGTGCTGCTTTCAGTCTGTTGATCTTCGGAGCCGGGGTCAACTTGGGACTATTTGCCTGTTTCCTGCGGATGTACACCGCTAAACAGCTTTTCGGTTTCTTGGGCTTGTTGCTGGGCATCGGGGTCGGCCTGGCCTATCTGGTTTCCGAACCGCTGTTTCCCGAAGGTGTCGAAGTGGCCGGGCACACCCACGCTTTTGATGTGTATACCCATCCATTCATGCCGACGTCTACCGAGCTAGCCCGCCAGACGAAATTTGAAATTTCTAAGCACTGGGGCAATCATGAATTCGGGGGCACCATCATTTTGGCTGGGATGATGTTACTCGGTGCCATATTTTTCTTACTTGATAAGTGGACCAAATTAAGCTCATGGCTGACCGATTCTAGTTCCCAATCAAACCTTGACCGGGAACTACCCACCAGCGTCGTCGCCGCCTGCTCCATTATCGGTTTATTAGCGATGAGTGTTGTCGGCTGTTACATTTACTATCCGGCGAAATCACAAACGCTCGCGGAAATGAGAATTTTTAATGCCGAAGCCGTCATCAGCGCTAAAAGTGGAAACTGGGAAGGCGCTTTGAAATGGATCGCATTCCAAGAGGACCTCGCGCGGCGGCTCGAAATTGGAACTTTTATCCGTTCGGGACAACTCAGTGAATTCCAACGCACCAAAGCTCGGATCTTTCGGGAAGATTTAGAACGCTTAAAGCACGGCGTCGAAGATCAAAGTCGTCGGCAATGCGATGTCATCGCAATGCAGGTTGATAAGTCGTTCCGTCGACTGTCAAAAGCATTCAAAGAGGAAGGCTCCTAGGAGCGAAGTGCGCTATTTTGAGTCCAGCGCCCTAAAGAACACGGCAGCCAAAATCGATCGTTGGTACAAATTCGCTGGGTAGGGTAATGCTGCACTTAAAGGGATAGGCCAACGCAGGTCAGCCGCAAAGTGGTTTTGAAAAATTGCTAGGGGCGCCATTCCGCGGCTTACTAGGCCTCTTCCAGGCCTTCGCTTGAAGACAATTCCGCTTCCGTTAGGGCCTTGGCAAACTGTGGTTTCCAGCGAAATACATGCAGGATTTGCAGGTAAATCGTGAGCGCCGCGCAAACTAAAAAGACTCTTTCCCGAGGCATCGCAGGCAGCCAACCTGCGGTAACGGTATCCAAGTTGCGGACTAACAAAAAAATCAGGTTGCCAATAATCACACCCACAAACGACAAACAGATCCACAGTCCGAGAACCTGTCCACGCACATCTTCATCTGAAAATAATTGCACCATGGTTTGCAGGGGCACCAAAACAAACCCAGCGGTGAACCCCCCTGCGGCCAAAAGAACCGCCACCACATAAAAAGCAGCCGGGTTGGAATAGAAACCAAGCGGAATCAAACCCAGCATTAAAAACGCGATCGTGGTGGCAACAGAGCCGAAGCTGATCAACTCGGGTCGGATTCCCTGATGAGAGATACGCCCCGCAATGTAGTCTCCGATCCCAGTGGAGATTCCAAGGATCGCCAGTAACACAGAGGTCCAACCGTAAGAGATATTTAATATCTCCTTATAGTCGGGCAAAATAAGAACGGCGACTCCCCCAATGACGATGTAAAAGAGTGAGTAACCCAGCAGCGCTGATTTAAGTGCCGCCCCCCGATCACCCTTGAGGTTGCGCCACGTCTCAAAATAATCGCGAAAGAAATTAAACCGAATTTTCAAATTCGGATTCTGTGCTGGGACAACACTAATTTTATGAGATGCCAATGTTCCCAAGATGCCCACCACCAGCACAACGACTCCCGGCAACCACAACACCCGTGGCCCACCTGCGTCGCCTGCGTAGTGCGCGTAAAGCGGGCCCCCTAAGGCACACCCCAAGATTATCGCAAGATAGGTAAACATGTTGATCGTGCCGTTCGCTCGACTCAACTCTTTGGCAGGCACAATCTCTGGCAGGATTCCAAATTTGGCCGGCGAAAACAATGTCGACTGAATTGCGATCAGGACTAACGACAACATGACGATCCAGATATTCGTTAGCCATAATCCTAGCATCGCAATTAAGGCAATCGGTATCTCAGACCACTTGGCGATAACGCTGATCCGACGCTTGCTGTATTTATCCGAGAACTGACCCGTGAATCCGGAAAACAAAACGAACGGAATCGCCAGACATAACGACGCCCAAGCCTGCCCCCCAGAACCCAACATGCCTTGCCAAATCCCCGTGGCCAAGCCAAACGTAATGACCTGTTTTAGAATGTTGTCGTTGAACGCCCCAAGGAATTGGGTGGCATTGAGGAAGTAAAACCCACTGGTATCCGGCTTAGTAACCTGATTTTCTTTCAAGACCCAGCCCATCCACGTAAAACAATCGGTTTGAAGTGATGCGCATCTGAGAGTCCCCCTCTATTTTAAGAAACGAATTCTCGAGCGTTCGCCTTATAAAATTTCTCGTCATCAATGGCAGCGTGCAAATTTACCGCCACGATTAATACTGGTAGCCATAAAATTGGAGCCCGATTATTTACCGATGCCAATAATTACGGGGTCGTGGTCAGAACTGCGAAACGGTCCCGTTTGAAAAAGTGATTTCGGGTTATATTCCTGGTTGTAATCGAGGAACCGTGGTTCATCGGCATTAATGTGCCAAGTTGCAATTCCCGTGATATCCTTCGCTAACGCTGCGGTTGCTAAGGCGTGATCCAAGGCACCGCATTGACCGTAATAGATATAGGAATATTCCCTCGAATCAGCTGCACGGGAAGAGGCTTGTTCTTCTAAATCCACTAATCCTTTTGCACGCATCAAATCAATCGGATCTTCCTGCGCGTAGGCATTCAAATCGCCGATCACGAGCATCCTCGGTTGCTGCGTGCCGCGCGTTTGACTTTCGATGTAATTGCAAATGGCGAGTGCCTGAGCACGTCGCGCCGCATTGTACCCCCCCTGCCCGTCTCCCTTATCCTTATTGGCCTTATTCGCTTGTTTCGAGCCACCCTTGGATTTGAAATGATTGACGATCACGGTAAAGGGTTCGTCGCCTGTTTTGGATTTAAAGGTTTGTGCCAAAGGCGTTCGTGCTCCATCAAATGCGTCGTCGGAAATCATCGTTACTTCACCCACTGGTGAAACGCGATCGTTTCGATAGATCAAGCCGACCCGAATAGCATTCTTACCGCCCGGTGCCGAACCGAATCCGGCAGGCAGTCCGCATCCTTGGAATACGTCTTTGCCGACCTTCTTGTTTAACGCGGCTACAAGTTGCTGCTCAGCTTCGAGATTATTTTCAATTTCCATGACACCAATCACATCAGCCTTTAAGGCGATCAGCGCAGAAACCAGTTTATCTTCTTGCCGATTCAGTTCTGATTTTGAGTCCGCACCGCGGGCTTCATTGCGACCATTGTCAATGGTTGAAAAATAATTCAGTACATTAAAGCTGGCGACCGTAACATCGGCATCGCCAACATCGGGTCGCGCTGGTCTGGGGGCTGGTTTCCATTTCAGTGGCAGATTGGGGATCAACAGAATCTTGTTGCGTTTTTTTACCACTTTGCCAGAAACACCATTCAGCACAGATCCCACGCGAACGGTCGGATAACTCTTACCAAGACCCGGGAACAATTTGGGCGGAAAGACATTCTGTTTGTCTAAGCCGTCATCAAGCACGATCACCGCTTCCTCATTAACCTTTTGCGCTTTGTTAATGTTCGACACATTGTTGCCCCCCTCAAACGAGGTCTGATTAGGGTCAGCATCGTTGGGATCAATTTGGTTGGTCGGCACATAAAGCCGATTGCGGGCCACCTTAACTTCCCCGTAGCGGGCCAAATTAAAATTGTCCACGACCTGCAATTCACCTGTGATGCTTATTTCTTTTCCCACCATCGATTCCCAATCAATCGAGCTCAGAGCTCTGTCCGTTGATCGCGAATCATGGTTGGAATCAGGCTGCACCTCGGTCTTCGGAATACCGGTTTTTGGTACTGGGCTATTCGCCGCGACGCTGGGGTCGGCAGCCGCCCCTCCCGCGTCCGTCATTTTGACTTTACCGACTGGTTCACAACCCATGGCGCTGGAAAGAACCATCGCCATCAACACAAACAAATAGGATCGAGCATTCATTGGGTGCAGTTCACTGGTGTTTTAACTTGTTATTGACCGCCCAGAAGTGAATATCTTTGACATCGCGTCCTCTCAGGTCAATCCGGTACCTCGCCGGTCTGACGCGAATCACCTGATCGATGCTGCCGCCATCGCCCAAAAACCAGCGAAACCAAGGATCAACGAGCCGTACTTGATCAACAAGGAAGGGTCGGAGTTTCCCGGTCACCAAATATCTGAGTCATTTATCACGCCAACTTGGCTTGCATCTCAATCACCTTTTGCAAAAGCGCCATCCCAAAACTAACACGTCCGGGCCATATGTCTATTTCCTTCTGCAAATCCACATCAGCGGGTTCACGTCCCCAAGCCTCGCTGGCAGTGGAAAGGTTAAACGACATCGTAATCAGCC
>JAAEPL010000211.1 GCA_024232675.1 Planctomycetaceae bacterium | reverse complement strand
CTTTGCCCATCGCCACTGTCCAAAAGAATCAATAACGTCGGCAACACCACCAGGTTCCCCAGCATGCCGCCCAGCATCGACAAACCCACCAAGCCACCAAAGAAGACCGTCGGAATAAATTCGCTTATACAAAGGCTGCCAAATCCAATCACCAAAGCCAATGTCGCATAAATCAGTGCACGGCCTGTGCGAAACTGAACTCGATCAATGGCTTTGGCTGTCCGCATGCCATGCCGTTTATTTGCCCGGTACCCGGTCAAATAATGAATCGTCCCATCGATGCTCAATCCCAAGGAGACCGCCGCAATCATGGCAGCTCCCATATTCATTTTGATCCCCAACCATCCCAACAACCCAAGCAAACCCAGAATCGGCAGAACGTTAGGGATCAACGCAATCAGGACCAAGCGTATCGAACCGAACCCCAGTAACATGACGATGCCAATAAACAAGCACGCCGCAAAAAAAGTTTTCACCTGATCAGCGAGTACGCTGTTGACTACATCAGAAAGTAACACGAAGAACCCCGTGGTCATCGTTTGCGGATCGCTAAGTCCATCTCCCGAGGGAAAGCTCTCGTCGACAATCGATTTCACGCTCGCGATCAATTCGGCTTGTTCTTCAGCAGTTTGCCGCTGACTGGTGCGCAGCATAATACGAAAATAATGCTTGCCCTGATCATCAGCTTGCATGGTCTTCATTTGAGCAGCAAACCCAGGCATGACCCCGGCCATCGCTCGAAACCGCAACTCGGGTGAACTCATCGCAATGACCGGATTAGATTCGGTAATCCGGCTGGCGTCGGCAAAACTGACAATGTGGGAAAGGGCAGGGCGGATCACGCCGTTTGCGTCCGTCAGGGACAACGTGCGTAATTTATCTTGCACCACTTCAACTTTGCTAAGAAATGGTTTCGTTAGGGCCGGTGGTGATTGAATAACGACATCTAATAGCCCAGCCCCTCCCATGCGTTTCTCGACAAAGTTATAGGCCTGAATTATTTCGGAGTCCTCACGAAAGTTCTTCGTGAAGTCCGTTTCGACTTTCAAAAACAGCAAACCCGCACAAATAAAACACATTAGCGCTGTGATCGAAAGCAGGATTCGCAATGGATAACGTTGAATCAATCGAGAACTGCGTCTTAAGCGTTTCTCTAACCAATTCTCACCCCATGTGGTTTGAGGATCCGTATCCATATCGCCCAACAATGCCATCCCAGGCACTAACATGACCACACTCAGCAGCACGAATAGGCTACCGAAAGCCATCATCCAGCCAAAGTCACTCACCGGTTTCACATCGGCAATGGTGAGCGCAAAAAAACCGGCTGCCGTCGTGAGGCACGTCCAAGTGATCGGCATAAGCAAAGAGTCGAAGACCAATGTCATAGACTGAGGCCGTGAATGCCGACCAACCAAGCGAAGCTCGCGGTAACGAACGGTAATGTGAATCACAGTCGCAACTGAAATGACCGCAATAATGGCTGATAGCATCGAGCTGACCATTGTCAGTTTCCAGCCCAGCAATGCCAAAGTCGCCAAGGTCAACCAAAGTGACATCTGAATGACTGCCACAGGGATTATCACCCACCGCAGACTGCGGAAGCAGAGAACGATAACCGTGCTGATGAGAATCAGACATATTAAATTCAAACGCTTTCCGTCGCGGCGTATGAACTTGAATCCATCGGCTAGAAGAACCGGCTCGCCAGTGACACGAGAATCATCCCAGGGCTTTACGACATTCCGCAACTGCTTAATTGTTTTAGCACGCGATATATCCGAGGACTCCGTACTTTCCAGCAAACAGACAATGGCCACAGTCCTGCGGTCAGCGGCATGCGTGTAACCCTCGAAAACATCCAGAAAGGCGATCGCCATCCGATCATCGGGATCAAGTACCGGCTCACCACGTTTCTCTCCGAGAAAACGCCCCACCAAATAAACCGCCTTCAAAGCATCATTAATTTCGGCAAGGCTTAATACGCCGACCACCCCAGGAACTTTCTGCAGTGCGTTTGCGCGATTTCGCAAACGATTCAAACCGATGCCATCCGCCTTGAACAGATCGGGGTCGTCGTAGACTGCCAGGGCAATTTCGGTACCGCCGAATTTTTCTTTGAGTTGCCGGTACTCTAGCAAAGCCGTGCTATTCGGCGCGAACATCCCTTCAATGGAATTGTCGAATTGCACGCCCCCTTTCAGCATAAAGGCAGTTGCCGAAAGCGCGATCGCAAAGATGAGTAGATACCATCTCAAGTCGACGATGATATTGGCAACGACGCCGATCGTTTTCTCGGTCCTATTGCTCAATGAAATTCCCGCGTGCCGCTAGCACTGAAAATGGGTGGCTTGGTGAACCCGTAACTATACCCGCCAAACCAATTTCCCCAAAACGGGCATGGTAAAAGTCCTCAGCACCCGATTTTCCGGTTCGATATTGACTCAGAAGCGAGCGATTTCTATTTTCCACGGACCTACAAATGGCGACCGTTTATAGAACCAAATTAGAAATGGATCACGGTCCGCCGTACCCCCAACTTTCAAGGAGCTTCTCCCGTGGGAGCGAACTTAAATAACCCAGTACCTTTACTGGACGTCAATCGAGGTAATGCACCGCTGTTACCCGAAATTTTAGAGCGTATCACTGGCATCGTAGAATCTGGCCGGTTTATCGGCGGTCCCTACTGCCAAGAACTGGAGACGCTGATTGCCGAGCACTGCGACGCCGAATTCGGAGTCGGTTGTGCTTCGGGAAGTGACGCCCTTTTATTGGCTTTAATGGCAATTGACTTACAACCCGGGGACGAAGTCATTGTTCCCAGCTTTACCTTCTTTGCCAGCGCCAGTGCGATTTCCCGCTTGGGTGGGAAACCGGTTTTTGTAGATATTGATCCGGGGACGTTCAATTTAGACGCCCAATTAATCGAAGGTCTAATTACGCCGCGCACCAAAGCCATTATGCCCGTGCATTTGTTTGGGCAATGTGCTGACATGACCACCATCTCCACGATCGCTAAAAAGCACGGCCTACACGTCGTCGAAGATATGGCACAAGCCATCGGAGCCTCATTCAATGGGCAGCAAGCGGGCGGCATCGGCGATATCGGCTGCATCAGCTTTTATCCCACCAAGAACTTGGGCGGCTTCGGTGACGGTGGCATGGTAACGACGAACAATCCAGCATTGGCGGATCGCATTCGCTTGTTGGCCAATCACGGTATGCGGCCTCGTTATTACCACCAAGAAGTCGGCGTCAACAGTCGGCTCGATTCGATGCAAGCGGCCATTTTGGGAGTGAAAGCTCGGCAAATTGGTCACTACGGCAACAAACGAGCCAAGAATGCGGAGCTTTATCGGGAGCTGATGACGGCCAGCGGTTTGGCCGAGATCATGACCTTACCGACCACCGATGAGCGGTGTGGCCACGTCTGGAATCAATTCACGGTTCGTATTCCAAATGGCCAACGCGATGATATTCGGGCCCATTTGACTGAGCGTGGGATTGGCTCGGAGATTTATTATCCAGTACCCGTCCATCGCCAAGAATGTTATCAGTACCTTGGCTATGCGGAAGGCAGTCTACCTGAGACGGAAAAAGCGGCTGGCCAAGTACTCAGCTTACCGATTTTCCCAGAACTGACTGCGCTGGAAATTGAGACGGTCGTGACCTGCCTCGCCGAGGCTTTGGGCTGCAGCGTACCGCTCAAGCAATCCGCATAATCGGAAAGAGCCGCTGGAATCACCACTCTAGCGGCTTTTCATTCCTAAAAATCGGCTGAATAGCAAAATATCAATGTTCGCTCGGCTGGCTTCCGATATTGCCAAGTACGGGATGTCGTGGCCGTACAATTAGGTGGTAAACCGCCCATTTGTAAGCCGCCACACGGCATAAACCGTAGGGATTCAGCCTCGGAAGGTTGGTTTCCGGTTTGGGTGCTCAGGAAACCGCCGCTCTTTTGACGAATTCTTGACCCTATTCGCGCGGGGTAACTATACTTGAATCATGAGTTTCGAGGCCCAAAAACTCCGAATTATCGAAGGAAATCGTCAGTGTCTAAACCGCGACTGGTCTTGGCTGCGTGCTGCGTAGCTGCCCTGTTTACGACCTCTGCACAGGCTCAAAAATCATTTGCTCCTGGTGTTTTGAAAGTGATCAAACCCGTAATCAGCGGGAGGGATGCGCATTCGCTTCCCATGGCTCTACCTGGCATCAGCCAAGAGTACATTGATCAAGCCGATAAAACGCAATGGAATACTATCGATGATACCGATACGCTTCGCGGTCAGACGCGAAGTGTGATCTTTCATCGTGATGTATGGCAGCACGAATTCTCTTTTCTGCCGCTGCGGCAATTGAATGTCACCGCCTCAAATCTGAGCGGAGACTTAAAAGCCAAGAACATTTGGTACATGGTATTCCGAGTCAGGAATACTGGGACCAATGTTAGTCATGAACTAATCGAAGATCCGAAATTTGGAACCATCGACTACGAACCGCAAAAGAACGTCAAGTCGCTCGACCCGATTACGTTATCCGATCGTTTTTTCGGATCATTCCAATTGAGTGGTTGGGTTCAGGATCCGGATACCGGGGAATACCGCGAACTAACCTATGCGGATCGCGTTTCCCCGAAAATCGGCAAAATCATACGGGCTGAAGAAGATCAGGGCCAACCATTGCTGGACAAAGTTCAGTTGGCTCAATCGATCCTCGAACGCTATCCCGAGTCGACCGATGAAGGCGGTACTTGGGGAGTCGTGGTTTGGTACAACGTTAACCCGGCTTTAGATTTTGTTTCATTGAAAATCAGCGGGCTTACGAATGCTTATCGTATGGAAATTAATCCCGATAAAACGATCACCTTTGAAAACAAGACGCTGCAACTGAATTTCTACCGGCCTGGCGACGGTATCGACCAAGCAGATGATCAAATTCAATACGGTATTCCGCTGACCGACGATCCTCGCGAACAAATGGAGATCGCCCGCCGGTACCACCTGCCCGGCCCCGTCATCCTGGGAGAGGTTCGCGATGCGGATTCCCTGCGGACGAAGCTAATTTTCGAGACCGATGCCGGCTTGAACGAGGACTTTGATTCCACCGTAGCAGCGGCCTTGGACAAAGGCCAAATACCGGATAGCGTGGCAACTGGCTTCGTAAACGCGGGATTCAATTTGGGTTCAGATGCGACCCTCGTAACCAAGATTCCCGGGCAGCAATGGGAGATTAAAGACACCGTCGATGGGAAATCTCGGGCGTTTGTGATCAAATTACAGCCTGAATTTTGGGAAAAGGACATTGATGGCGGAATCCGCTTCATCAAAAGCCTTGATTATCTTTGGGTTTACGAGTAAATTCTTGCTTTGAGAACACAACTTACCTGCGGGTAATCTGCGCCTGAGGCGTGGTCTCGCAGTCCAAAAACCACATAAACAGGATAAATCAATGGCCCATAAGAAAGGTCAAGGCTCTAGCCGAAACGGTCGTGACTCCAACGCACAGCGACGTGGTGTCAAGAAATTTGGTGGTGAATTGGTCCACCCAGGCAACATCCTCGTAAGACAGGTTGGAAATCGATTCCATCCTGGGAAAAACGTTGGCCAAGGCAAGGATTACACCCTTTTTGCACTGGTAGAAGGTCACGTCACCTTTGACCGCAACGGTCGTCGCATCCACGTCGTGCCCGCCGAAATCAACTAGGTCCGGCGGAAGCCCAGCCTGACCGTTATCAGATCTCAAAATACAAGCCAAAAAAGCCGCCTCAATCATGAGGCGGCTTTTTTTATGATTCGATCATCGGCAGCTGGATCAGGAATCCTTCTTCGCATCCGCACAGCACTTAGCCCCAGCTCCTTCTTGGCACGCTCCACAGGCCTCAGAGTTTGACGCTGGCTCTGGATTCAGCAAGTTCAGACTATCACTCTCGGTAGCCGCCGCCGGCGGCATCGCACAAGGTGCTCAGGTGGGCGTTTGACGGGGTTCAAACACCAGCGTCTTCACCAATAAACAGGCGGCAATGATTAAAAAAAGCGACCATTTACGCATTAGATTTTTGCCTTATTACCAGAAAAACTTTCTCACGACCGTTGATCTCAAGCTAAATAAAAATATCAGGGGATTCAAGACAAAATCCTCCGAGCCGCCGCAAACTAACTTTCGGGCTTTCGCCGTAAAATAATGATGTGGAAAGACATCATACGTTTACACATGCCCCATTTGTTGTTTTTTGGAAACCCGTCGGGCTTTCCTGGCAGCTCGGAATCAAGACTTAAGTCCTTACCCAATATCAGTTTACATCGCACGCCGCCGCTTTATCTTCTTCAGGCATCAATTGTGCATCACTGAACTGCAAGATCAGACCCAATCAATCAGGACCAACCGCATGCCGAAAACTCCACCAAAGTCTGCCAAGCCAAAAGTATCCAAAGCGAAAGATCGAAGCCTTAGCGAAAAGGATCGACATGTCAGCCCAGAATCCGCATTGGACGATCCCGTTCGCATGTACCTGATGCAAATGGGACGAATTCCATTGTTGACGCGTGAGGAAGAGGTTGCATCCGCGGTGGAAATCGACGAGACGCGAGAACTTTATCGCAACACCATGCTGGCCACCGATTTCATGCTGCAAGGGGCCGTGACCCTGCTGGAGCAGGTGCGGGATGGAAAACTTCGCTTGGATCGAACGATCGAAGTATCAGTTACCAACAAATCAGAAAAGAAGCGCATCATGCAACGCTTGGTTCCCAACGTCGTCACGTTGCGGAAACTGCTCGATGCAAACCGGGGCGATTACAAACAAGCCATTCATCCTCGCGAAGAAACCAAGGAGCGAAAAGCAGCTTGGCGGCGACTCGTCGACCGTCGCTACCGTGCAGTTCGCTTGGTCGAAGAACTCAACCTGCGTATCAATCGCCTCCAACCTCTCTTCGAACAACTCTGCGATGTCAATAACCGGATGCAGTTGCTGTACCGCCAATTACGCGAAGCGGAACAGAACGATACCGGTTTCGTGGATAATCGTACCGTCGAAGAAATCAGAGCTGACTTGCATTTTTTGATGCAGAAAACATTTGAAAGTCCACGGACACTCAACCGACGAATCGCCAAAACGACTCGCTACCAAGAAGATCATGACCGTGCGAAACGTGTGCTCTCGGCAGGAAACCTGCGGTTGGTAGTATCCATTGCAAAAAAATATCGAAACCGGGGCCTCAGTTTTCTTGACCTCATTCAGGAAGGAAACACGGGTCTCATGCGAGCTGTGGATAAATTCGAACATGCTCGAGGTTATAAATTTTCGACCTACGCCACATGGTGGATTAGGCAAGCCATTACACGAGCCATTGCAGACCAAAGTCGTACCATTCGAGTACCCGTCCACATGATTGACACGATGGGGAAGGTTCGCAATGTAATGCGTGAGTTAGTTCAGGAACTAGGGCGAGAACCCTCTCCCGAGGAAACAGCTGAGCGAGCTAACCTTTCCATTGAAGATGCCCGAGTCATTATGAAAATGGCACGCCAACCGCTCTCCCTGGACCAGCCGGTAGGCGACCACGACGACAGTTATTTCGGCGAATTTCTGGAAGACCATCGTGATGATGATCCGCTTTACGATACCAACCAACATGCCTTGAAAATGCGGATTGAAGAGGCGATGGAACACTTGAACTATCGGGAAAGAGAAATCCTCCGTCTGCGTTATGGCTTGGCCGACGGATACTCTTACACACTTGAAGAAGTCGGCAAGATTTTCTCCGTAACGCGAGAGCGCGTCCGACAGATCGAATCAAAAGCCGTCCGCAAACTTCAGCAGCCTTATCGCAGTCGCACGTTAGCCAGTTTTATTGATGGCTTCGAACCGACCGTTGACGGGCCGATGCTGGATTCCAAATAAGCTAAATCGCCTGACGGAACCCTTTCTTTTCAAAGATTTCTCTTCCGCAAATCTCGTCCGCAAATCTCATCCAACGCCGCCTCTTCGGGCGGCGTTTTTTTTGAGGAGCACCCTAACACACTCAACGCCTCAAAGTGGCTCGGCGAAATCGCCCGTGTTTAGTCAAGTTGATCGATGGGTTCCGCCGCTGGATCCCACTTCTTCAAAGGGATAGCGATCCCGATATCATCTTTTCCCCCCAGGTTATTAACCTGATTTGGCCCAAGACTGCTGACCAATACCGTTGGAGACTTGTTACTAAATTTTAACGGTTTGCCAACATAAGCATCAATTGGCTCCTCCACCAGGAACCCACGCACGGCTTCCGACAGTGACTTCGGCAATGCACCCTCCCGGACTCGGAATTGGTCCACCGCTAACATGCCCAATGCTACATTACGATAAACCTCTCCTCGCCCCGCTTCACGAATCTGTTGGCTGATCTCGGGCACCATCGCACTAGCTGTCGGATAGCGATATTGATCCCAGCCTTCCAAAGTCACATCTCCTGCTTCTTCCAGTTCGGCCAACTCGTCTGCTGCTGCGAAAAAATCTCCGCTAAAGAGAGCTTTGCGTTCTGACATCAGCTGTAAAAACCGCACCGCATCGTCGCCCGAAAAGGGTGAGTATTCCATTTGGAAAGGCAGATTTTTCAAGAACTCTTCGAACGCCGGGAGGGCCTGCATCTCGCGGTACAGGTAGGTGCTTTGAAAGCGTTCTGGATCGTTGTACATCAACAACCGCATGGCCCGCTGGAAATCCCAGTCGCTGGCAAACCTGGGCCAATAATCGAGCTCCAACAAACGATCGCGGAATTTCACCAAATCCGCCTCGCGAAAATTCACCTTCGCCACGGCACTCATGAGTAACTGGATCGCTTGTCGATCTAATTCAAGACTCTGTGTTATGAATCCGGGATGCTGAGCTAAACTTCGAGAAAACCCAAGGCAGGCCAGTAGTCTTATCACTAACTGGTCCTGATCTTCTTGGTGAGCGGCAACAAAGCAACTTAACACCATAAATTCCAACGCTCGGTTCAGCCCCTGCAGTGCCTCTGGGCTGAGCGTATTTTGCTGCAAATCCTCCTCGCTCCAGAAGGCAAAACCGGCCGTTGCAAACTGCAACTCAATGAGCGGTTTCTTGAAGTCTTCCATCAACTGGGCAGCATTTTCGAATTGCCGCCATTCCGTGGGCGGCCATGAGTAGGTGCTCAAGTTGCCGAACTTGGGAAACTCCTGAAGTCGCGTGATGGTTTCTTGCGAGTTAAAAAACTCTATGCTGTTCTGCCATTCTGTGGTTGTATCTAAATCCGCTCTCTTGGCCGAGTAATCGCTATCCACGACTTGGTCAATTGACAAGACCACGCCGTCTTCCGTCTGCTGCTTGATATAGTCGTTGAATCGGTCGTCCGCGTTCGCTTTACTTATGAAATACCAGGCTACGATGGCTACCAGCAGCAAAGCCAGCAACAGAAAAATCTTCACCAGGCATCCGAACAACCCACCCTTTCGCTGCGAGCTCTCGCCCTGTGCAGCTGGCTCAGAGGGTAGATGATCAGGTTGAGGTGTGCCTGCGTTTTCCGTCATGACGCGTCTCCCAATGAACAGGCACAGTTCACTGGTGCCCGTCTAAACTTGGCTCAAGGTTAAGGTTGCAAACGCGACGAGGGTGACTTACCTGAACCATCCCTGACAGGGAAAAACAAGGTAACCCACCCTCCATGTTATTCGCGTATGACGTTGAGGGATTTAGTTCCCCGAATATTCAAATGATTCGATTTCCTGACGTACATCGTTCAAGAAATTAGCTGCACCGACGCCATTAGCAATCCGGTGATCAAAACTCATGGTTGCAATCACCATGCGGCGGAATTCAAAACCATCATCTTTTGGTACCGGATGGGAATACGTTTCACCGATTGCCAATGTGGCCATTGCCGGAGCAACGATAGCGGGAATTCCACACCGCATACCCGCTTTTCCGATATTAGAGACGGTGATGGTTGTCGACTCATCAGCTTGATCGTTACCGTCTCTGGCTGCCACGACTTGCTCAACAAACGCCTTGAAAAAAGCCGCTTGATCCATGGTGTCGGCACCGCGAATAACGGCCGTAACCATCAGGTCACCCGGTAAAGCAACTGCCACGCCGAGATTAATTCGCTTGAAAACTTTCAGCGACTTGCCATCCGCAGCCATAGCACTGCGAAACTTGTCGTGCTTTTTCATCGCCTGAACAACAGCCCAACAACTCATACCAAACGCGGTCGGCCCGCCCTGCTCTTTAACAGCGGCGCGGGTCGTCTCCAAGACGCCCCATTCGATCTCATTCATGACCGTCACAGGAACGCAAACTTGGGTGCCACGAGAGAGCCGGTAATTCAATACGATTTGAGATTGCGGGAGATCCAGCTTGTCAAATTCTTCGCCTGATTCCGTCCCACCTTGGGCTGCAATGTAGCGATCAATATCGGCTGGCATCAACTTGGATCCATCCGCAGGAATTTGATCTGCAACATCCATCAACCCCTTTTCCTTGAGGTATTTGCGGGTCCGCGGTGGGATAGCAACTTTGGCGCGGCGGACGGCCGTGCCGACCTTAGCTTCGGTTGGCTTGGCGGGCGCCGGCTCTACCTTGGCAGGTTCGTCGGCGGCCGGTGGACCATGGCCCGCCGCCATTTCCTTGACGCCCTCAGCGACCTCCATCTTGCCAATTTCGGCACCAATTTGCAGAACGGTACCGGTTTCTACCGTCCATTCCACTAATTTACCATCGTAAGGCGACTCGACATCAGTCGTCGCCTTGTCGGTTTCCATGACGTAAATGGGCTCGTCGCGTTTTACGACATCGCCCGGTTGCTTCAGGAACTCGACAAGTAGCGCCTCCTGCAAACCTTCACCAAGTTGCGGGATGCGAACGGAAATCACCGGCATAACGACTAGTCCTCCATTGTCAGTCGAATTGCATTGACCACTTCTTCAGTGCTGGGCAATGCGGCGTATTCATAAATCGGGTTGTATCCAATGTGCACATCGGCTTTAGAAACTAATTGCGGTGCACTAAAGAACAGGCTCCAGCTTTCGGGATCGCCAGCAATTTCGCTAATGATCATCTGGCCCACACTACTGCTTCTTCCGTCCTCTTGCACAACGACCAGACGTCCCGTTTTCTCCAGAGACTCAACCACGGCCGCACGATCCCAAGGAACGATGCATCGCAAATCAATCACCTCAACCGAAACTTCACCTTCCAATTGTTTGGCTGCTGCCAAACTGTGTTCTGTACAGTTACCCCAAGTCACGAGGGTTACATCCTCACCCGCTTTTCGCACGCGAGCGGAACCAAAACCGACGGCTGGCACCTCTTCGGGGACCTCCATTTGCAGGCGAAACAAGTGTTTCGGGATCAAGAAAATCACGGGATCTTCCGAATGCATCGATGTCCAAATCAAGGCCGCTGCATCTTCGGGCGTACTCGGCACGACCACGCGCAATCCAGGTACGTGAGCAAACAACGATTCATTAGCCTGGGAGTGCCAAATCGAACCGCCCGGAAGATAAGCTCCGTAGGGTGCGTAGATCACCATGGGACAAGTCCAGTTGCCGTAGGTTCGCCAGCGAAGGGTCGCCAAGTTCTGACTAATTTGATTCCAACCGGGACCCATAAAGTCAACGAATTGCAACTCAAAAACGGGTTTCATCCCATAGCTCGCCATGCCACAACCGACGCCCATAATCGTGGCCTCAGCCAGCGGTGCATTGAACACTCGCTCGGGATGGTTTTCAGACAAGCCTGCGGTGAGACGGAACACGCCGCCCTTGGGATCCTCGATATCTTCACCAAAGAAGACACGGTCGTCGTCGTTAGCCAGAATATTTCTAAATACGGAATTCATGGCATCGACCATCCGCCACTTTCGCCCTCCCTCCAAAGGTGGAGCAGTGGGGACGGGTTCGGGACCAAACATATGAGTTGTCAAATCGGACGCTTGCGGATCCTCTTCGTGCTCAGCAGCCTGATATTCCTGATCGACTTGCTCGTTAATTGCTTCTTTGCAACTTTCCCAATCTTCGGCAGTCAGTTCGCCGGCCTCGATCAATTCCTGAGCGACCACAATAATCGGGTCTCGCCCCTGCATCGCATCGATTTCGTCTTGCGGTCGATAGACTCGGTGATCATCGCTGCTGGTGTGACTGCAAAGTCGATCTACGTGGCACCAGAGCACGGTCGGTCCACCACCGTTTCGCGCTTTTTCCATAGCGGGTGCAACCGCTTCGAACAATCGGTCGGGGTGCCGGGCATCCACTTCTTGAACGGGTATATCGTCGTTAAATATCCCCAATCGAAAGGGATTAAAACGCATCGTATTGGTGCTGATACCGTACTGATTATCTTCCACGATAAACACGACGGGTAAATTGCGTTCGACGGCAAAAGAGATCGCTTCGTAGAATTCACCTTGCCTCGATGCG
>JAAEPL010000210.1 GCA_024232675.1 Planctomycetaceae bacterium | reverse complement strand
GATCGTGATTAACGGGGTTTAATTTTCCAGTCGTTTGAAAAAGTAATGATCTTCTCCGGCTCGAAGAAATAGAAACCCATCCTCAAACGACATCGTGTATTCGTCAACGTATGCTTCGGAATTTAAAGACAACGTCCCATTCTGAACCCACCAGGTTCCCTCCTCGCAGGATCGTTGTTGGAATTGGTCATTTTCGATTACGCCGTTAGCGCATCGGAAGTTTCCGTTGCTGTCGAAATGCATTAGGAATGCTAACTCCGCATCATCTTCATTTTCCAAAACACCAAACCATGTGCCATAAAGGGTGGTGTCCAGGTAACGCGGCTCTGGTGCCGTATCTGTGGCGTTGGAATTTTGAGACGACTGGGTGGCGTTGTTGTGGTTTTGAATGTCCGGGCTAGGCATCTCTGAGCGGTACCCAATTTTTGAGAGAAAATTATCATCGATCTTGGGCAAATCAAGGCTTCGGACTCCTGCGGCTTCCAGACTTTCAATATCGGCAACGATGATCAAGCCTCTTTTGGGGTTGGCAAAATTCTTAATGCCAACATTGACTGCCTCGTCGAAGGTGCTTTTCCCGATCAGCGTCGATTCGATTGGTAGAAAATTTCCGCCGGGAAGTTCGATGATAGGATATGCATGTCCCCATACCATTGCGATGTGGGTGCGAAGCCCGACTGCCTTGGCGACACTTGCCCATAAGATAGCAAGGTCGATGCAAGTACCTGCCCGATTGCGTATGACATCTCGCCCATATTTGATGTGCTGGCCAAAATATCCATTCATCGACCAGCCTGGAGGAGTATGGTATGCGACTTTGTTTAATTCCAAGTAATTCCAAAATCCCTTCAGAAATTGCAGGGCTTGTTCATCATCACTGCTTGCCGCGATTCCCCCCGTCATACCACTGACGGCCCCTGCGACCTGCTGGATCACCGGATCTTGTGACGTAGAAAATGCAGCGAGGATATACTCGGCTAAATCGTGTTGCTCGTACCAGTCAAGATTTTGATTGTCAGGGCGACTCGAATAGACAACTTCGTTTCGAGATGTAAGCTGCAGTCGAGTTGCATCCGAATCTTTTCGGGTTTCGCCATTTACCTCGTATTCGTATTGGCACTGCACCATTGCTGGGCGTGATCCGGTCAAGTGCGACAACTTTTCCAGGTCGAATACTGGATAGAACGCATCAACGACCGTTTGCCCTGGAAAGACAACAGCGGATTTTTTCCAGTTGCTCCAACCACTGAAACCGTCGACACGAAATCGGACGCGATAATTATTTAGAGTTGTGTCACCCACGTTTTTGAAAATGCTGCGGGCTGCCCAAAAGCTCTCCAATTGGTCGTTGCCATAAAGCTTGGCAAGACTGCTCATTAATTGTGGCTTGCAATTAATTTCTAACTCGGAACGCGCTTGATCGCCGTTTGCAATATCCGGAGAGAAATCATAAGAGAAGGTTTTTTTGGGGCGATTGAACTCAAGATTACGGCTGCCGACAGGCGTGTGAATACGATAGATGATCGTCATCGGCCCGGAATCGGTGTTGGATACCGAATTAAAAATCGCAACGTTTTCGTGGACCGTCACGAGTCGGGCGTCTTCGTTGTTTGAGAAGTGAATGGTCCAGCTTCCTTGTTTGTTGGAGCGACTGTAACCCAAGTGGGAATAATTCGCGTGGACTTCGTTTTTTAATTCCTCGAAAGTACCGGTCATTCGCTCGATCAGATTCCAGGAACTGGAGTCATGCATCATGCGAACCAACCGTATCGGGTTGCCAATTTTTCGCCGCAGTCGTTGAAATGATTGGGGCGGCAAAGATAGCGTTTGTTGGATCTGAGCATTTCCAATGGCGTTCACCTGAACCGTCGTATCCAAAAGAGTGATTTGCGATCCCTGCTGCCCAAATCCAACTTGAGTCTGCCCCATGCCCCATAAAGCGATTGCAATTAAAAAAACAATCCACCGATTCAACGTTTGGCGATTGTCTGTGGTGTGCTTCATCATGCCTAAATCTCCCGAGTAGCTCATATGATTAGTTGGCTGTTTGACTCACGATCAAATAGGACCATCAACATGTCTTGTGACACCATTTCTGAAAGTTATTCCAAAAAAAAGATCTCGTTTGCGGGGGGGCCATTTAAAGCGGGACTGAATGGCAAGGGTCGCAGGCGACCTTTGCCAGTTTTCCTGGGGATTCAGTTGGCCCTTGCTGTTCCCACGCGCTGCGGAGTTTTTTCGTGGTGGATTGCCGCTAAACATCGAGAAAAATGATTTAAGTCGCCAGTTCCCCCGTTTTTTTGGGGTCGATTTGGAAGTTTCTTGTCACAGATCAGACGAATCGACTATTTGATTTCAAAGCAAGATTTTTTTCCAACGAGGGAGTGAGGCGATGAAGAACACACCGGTGAGATTTTTAAAAGCCCAAAATTCTGTTTGTCGACGCATGCTTTTGGGTGTTTCATTTGTATGTGGATCCATAGGTGCGATACTCTGTCAAACGACTTCAGGGCAGGGGTGGCAGGTACCATATGAGCCGGCACCTGCTTGCCAGGTGCAATCGCGTCAAGTTTTTGTTAATCGTGTCAGACTATCGGACGAAACGGTCCACGCATGGGAGACGCTTTACCAAACGAAGATCGCAGACGGCCGTTACTGGTATGACAATGTGTGCGGTGCATTGGGTTACGAAGGCGGGCCGACGATCGTTTTTATACGGGCAGGCTTGGAGCTTGGTGGGCGGCTACCGAGCAATATCTCTGGTGGAACGACAGGTGTTTATGTCAATGGTCGCGAGTTACCTGTTCCAGATCTGAAAGCTTTGATTCAGATGGTGGGCGTATTGAAATCCGGTCGCTACTGGTTGGACGCCAAGGGTAATTTAGGTGCGGCAGGAGACAGTGCATTTGCCAACCTTGTGCAGATCTCGGCTGCCCTGCACCGACATCAGCAAGCCTCACGGTCAGGGGGCGTTTATGGATCCACGACGGGTATGGGGGGAACGGTTGCCGTTGATGGGCAGGGTGGTGCCATGTTCTCTGGACGCGGTCCAGCTGGTGAGGCCATATTCTGGTATAGCGGCATGTGATTCACCGTAAGACTTTTTTAGCCACAGCTCATTTGTTTTTGGGCTGCCACTTTAAATTAGTTTGAAACAATAGATGCCGTGCGGCAGAATAAGGAAAGCGATGCAAGGTGACGATCCCGTAATGGCAGTCGATACTGAAATGGAGCCCGTGATGCCTTTGATCCTAGTGTGCAAGCAAGGACACCAATGGAAAGTTGCTAGGGAATCAAGGGACAGTGTTTCTGTTTGTCCTCACTGTGGGCAGGTCGGGGAAACGATTTGCACTATCGAAGCCACGCACGCCAATTTCTCGAAGGCCGATGTCGAGTTAGAGGAGTTGGAATATCCACCATTTCGGGAAGCCGTCTCACCGGATAGGTCTTTCCGGTTTAAGCCTCCAAGCTTGGTAACAACCCCGATCGCGGATATTCACTTCCCCGGATTTGAGATTGAATCGAAGCTTGGCGAAGGCGGCATGGGAATTGTCTATTGTGCAAGGGAGCTAAAACTCAATCGCCGCGTGGCTTTGAAGGTTCTTTTATCTGGCCGAGCGGCCTTGCCCACCGAATTGGAGCGATTTCAAGTAGAAGCCGAATCGGTCGCCAAGCTGCGGCACGAGAACATCGTGCAAATTTATCAGGTTGGGGAATTCGAGGGCGTGCCTTTTTTTGCGATGGAACTGATAGACGGACCCAACTTGGAGGCTTACACAAAAGCCAAACCCATCGGGGACCGAAAGTCAGCGGCTTTGGTGGAGACGCTGGCAAGCACTCTGCACCACGCCCATCAACACGGGATCGTGCATCGTGATATCAAGCCACAGAATGTGTTGATCACCAAAGATGGGCAACCGAAAATTGCTGACTTTGGTTTGGCCAAACATCTCGATCGGGAAAGTGGTCAAACGAAATCAGGTTCGGTCATAGGTACGCCTAACTATATGGCGCCCGAACAGGCGGCCGGTAAATCAAGCGAAGCGGGACCTGTCACGGATGTCTATGCTTTGGGAGGCGTGCTGTATTACTTAATCACGGGACGCCCACCCTTTCAATCAGAAACCGTCGTGGATACACTCCGCTTGGTCGTCGAGTCGGATCCACCGAGTCCGCGGATTTTGAACCCCAGTGTCAATCGAGATCTACAGACGATTTGCCTCAAGTGTTTAGAGAAGGAGCCGGCTAAAAGGTACGCTTCCGCCGGAGAATTGGCGGATGACCTGGCCCGCTTCCTGGACAACCGGCCAATCATCGCCCGACCGATCGGGCCGGTCCAACGACTGGGGCGCTGGTGTCGTCGCAGTCCGCGGGTGGCCGCCCTGTCATTCGCCCTGTTATTTGTGGTACTGATCGGTACGACAGGGATTTTTGTGAAGTGGCGGGAAGCGGAACAACAGCGGGAACAGGCCGTCATCAATCTGGCCAAGGCCCGGCAAACGGTCAATGAATTTTACGTTGTGATCAGCGAAAATGAATTGTTGAATGTGGAAGGCATGCAACCGTTGCGAGCCACCCTGTTACAGAAGGCCCTTGTTTATTACCGTGATTTACTGCAGCAGGAATCGGGTGAACTTCACGCCGAATCGGACGTCGCCTCAACGTGGTATCGGATCGGGAAAATCACATTTGGGCACCGCGTTTCGGTGGCAGAATCCGTCGACGCCTACAGGAATTCGCTGAGGATTTACGACAGGCTGTTGGAACAGGACCCTGACAACCCGGTCTTGAGAGCCTCGCTTGCCGAGGTCCACAGTTCACTGGCAATAGCGTTGGCTGAATTGGGCAATTACCAGGATGCGATGAAATCATTGACTCTCGCGCTTACGATTCAGGAAGCCCTGCGGGAGGAGTTTCCCGACGATATAACGCTGACCGTTCAATATGTTACCAGCCTGAACGCCTTGGCAGACAGGCACAATAACACAGGACAGAACCAGTTGGCTTTCCAAGCTAATGCCAAGGCGCTGGTCGCGGTGGACGAGGCACTCATGCGTTGGGCGGATCAATTGCTCGCCGAAGACGAAACCTCCTGGTACCAGTTCTTAAAAGATCCAACAGGGGGGGTGCTGGACCCGATGCCGCTTGAAATTCTCGGATTAGTGGAGGCGCATGCAGGGCTCCACAACCAACTCGGCCTGTTCGAAAGGGAACAGGGAAAACTTGAGACTGCTGCGGAACATTACCTCGGGGCGATTGCGGACGTGCAGGAACTTATCGAGATCGCACCCGATTCTCAGACGCTTCGCCAGGACCTGGCAGGCTACTCTCTGAACCTGGCCAACGTTTACGACGAACTGCACGATTCCCGAGCCAAGGTCCATTACCAGGAATCGGTCAAGATATTACGCGAACTGGCAGAAGGCAACCCGGCCGTCAACTGGTACCAGCACCGGTTGGCGACTGTGTTGCTGGAGCAGGGCATCTATGAAAAAAACCAGGACAACCTCGACGAAGCGGACCAACTGCTGGTCGAGTCGATTGAGATCGGTCGCGCCGTGATGGCTAAAAGTCCCGATGTGGCTACGTTTCGCTCGGGGCTGGCGCACGCTTATCAGAGTCGCGGTGCCGTTGGCGGCGAGGCTGGCAATTACGTACAAGCCAAGCAGGCGATCGGCAAAGCGATCGAACTTCTGGAACGACTGGTTTTAGAAGATGATGACTCCATCAACTTTACGTTTTTACTGGCTAACGCTTATCACTGCATGGGAATGCTGCTCAACGAATCGGGCCAGGCGGCGGAAGCGAAGCCGTTTCTAACAAAGGCGATTGGCCTGCGAGAACCGGTTGTCCTATCCAACCCGGAGATTATCGGTAACCGAACTTCACTGATCAACCATTATGGGGTGTTAGATTTGGTTTACCTCGAGCTGGGCGACTTGGAATTATCTGAGAAAACCAACACCCGCCTGATTGAGCTGTGCGACGGATTAATTGCCGACGATGTGGCAACCGATTATGCGGCAGAAATGTCGGCAACCGCTTACCGGGATCGGGCGCGGGTTCGAACCAACTTAAAACGCTTTGACCTGGCAATCGAAGATTGGAACGCATGCATTCGCACGGCTCAGCAACCATGGCCGGACTATTATCATGCCTGCCGGGTTCGCACGATTGCCCTGTCCGGCGATCATCCTCGGGCCTTGCAACAGAGCGGTAAGTTTGAACCGGCGAACGAAGGAGGGACGATGTTGATGCAGGCGCGGGCTTTCGGCACCATCTCATTGGCGCTGGCGGAGGACACGTCCCTCGATGATACGGAACGAAATCGCCAAATCACAGGACTGGCGAAACAGGCGACGTCGCTGCTGAAGACGATTGCAAACGAGGAGCTTTTGGACGACCTGCCGGAACAGTTGAAGGTGGAAGCTTGCCAGCAAGATTTTTCCGCGTTGTCCAAGAACGAGGAGTTTCGGGAATTTCTGGAAAGTCTACAGATGGACAAACCGTTACAACTCGATGATGACCAGGCTCATTTGCGACAATAGGCCAGCAGTTGAAGATCGATCAACTCGGACTCAACCGCGTCGACGGATGGATCGTCAAGCGATTCGGCCACTCCATCGATCAGGTAAGCGGCGAATTGGTCCCTGGCCCGCCGCAAGTTTTGTCGCACGTTATCCGCGGACATCGGTTTCATGATCTGGGCCGTGAGCCGTTCGCTCATTTCGGCAGAACCCATTTTAGGGTTTTCGGATTTGAGCTTGAGAACGGCGTAAAAGACAGCGTTGTTCGCCAGGAGTGATTCCCAGGCGCGGGCCAGCAACTCGTCGCGCCAACTTTCGATCCACTGTTGATCCGTCTGGGGTTGGTCAGCATTTGCAACCTCGATGGCTTGGGACTCAAAAAGTTGGCCCCGTGGTTCCTTCGCCTTGTTCTTGCGATGTTCACTGACCATTCGAAACAGCACCGTCTTGAGATATTTGCGAAATTGCCCGCGGCTGGGGTCGACATTTTTAAAGTCACCTTTCACCAGACGAAATGCGAATTCCTGAGTCAAGTCGTCGGCTATATGGGGGTCTCTGATGGCAGACAAAATGTACCGATAGATGGCGCCGCCATAACGCTCAAGCAGGACCTGTTGGGCGTGATTCGCCTGGAGAGGAATTTCTCCATGCGCTTCTCTGAGGACTGTCCACATCGTCGAGATACTCGCCAGTCGTTGATTTAATTCCGCTGAACCTTTCAATGGATCCATGCTCAGGTATTCTCCCTTTGTGGATTGCCAACAGACTTTTCGAGATACTTGAAAAGCGACTCCCCTGCCGCGGTCGTCCAGGTCGAGAATCAATTTGCGTGATACTTTCGTGCTTCGAGGTTACCGGAAACCGATGCGAATTCAAGAGAGAGGGTCGGAGAAGGAGCGTATCTAGACGGGAGTGATGTGCGGTATGGGACTGGAAGGTGGGCAAAAGTCTCGAGAAACATGCCCGCACTGCGGACGCGTTTTGCCAAATCCGACGCGGTGCTTGGACGCACACGGAAGCAGAGTGGCTCCAACGGGTCGATCGGATGGGAAAAATTGGAGCCGTCGTCGGTGGACATGAAATCACGATTCGTTTTATTGCCTCATTCGGTGACGTTAAGTTGCTGAACCTGATTCATCGTTGGTATTCACTTACACCACCAATAGGCAAAGAAATGCGGGCAGCTTGGTAAGACGAAATCGAT